>CADDZK010000023.1 GCA_902812425.1 Actinomycetota bacterium | reverse complement strand
TGAAACCCCACGACCTCAGGCGCACCTTCGGGACGTGGTATCTGCAGGCCAACCCCGGACACGTAAGGGAGCTTGCGGAGCTTATGGGACACTCCGACCTTAGCCAGGTTATGAAGTACGCCCTCTCGGATGAACAGCGTGCGAGGGCTGGGGTGGCGAAGCTATAAGCTCTCTTCCCCACCATGTAATCTTACCTGTTTTGCCGACAGGCTCCGAGTTTGAGGCGACACACGTAGGCTCTGGCTTTTTCGGGACCGGGTCGGTTCTGCAGTACCCACCTAAGGGCTTCTTCGAATGTATCCTTCTCGCCGATACGGCCCAGCTCCGCGAGAATATCCCATCTGGCTCCCGTTGCGTCGACTAGCCATCTCATCTCCGGTTTTTTGGTCAACGTGGGAGTTAGATTCGCTTCGTCCAACAGCTCCAGCCTGTCCATGGTCCTTACCACGCGCAGCCTGTATCTCTTGCTGCACTCGGACGGGTCGTCGGGCAAGATGTCTTTGGCCATAATCCCCCTGCCCCCCCACACCTCATCCGGGTTTCCGCCGCCGTCGGAAGCCTCGGAGCCATGGACCTCCTTGGGAGCGACTCGCACCCTCATCACCGCCCTAGAAGTACAGTCGGCGAACGTGCGACAAAGGCGACCTGGCATGGCCACGTTGGTCGGCGGCGCCTTTGGCGTGACCTACTGGGAGCGAGACGTAGTAGTCCCCCCGATCATCTGCGCTTGGAGGCGCTACTTTGGTGTCGAACGGGTCAGGCCCAGCAACTTTCTCCGTCCTGCCCTGCTCGACGGTAATCCAATCCTCTGCGACCTGCGTAACGGCCTCTACCGGTATCAGGTAGTGCTTCTCTCGTATCCCGAGGAAGCCTCCAGCTCCCACCTCCAGAAAGCGCACCTCGCGCTCGTGGCGGTCTATGTAGAGGTCCTTCACGCTGCCTACCCGCTGCCCTTCGGTGTCGTAGACGTCTTTGCCGCGCATATCGTTTTCGGGGTTTGCGGGCACGAAGTCCGAGTCACCAAGCCTGATTAGCCATACCCCTCCTGTGTGTGCCGGGTGCAACATCGCGTAACACCTCCTGTCTCGTGGCTCTCTGCGGCTCAAGAGCCTTTGGGATACGTTTAGGCCACAGGTATTGGAGGTGTGTTTGAACGCAATTAGAGTTTTCTAAGTAGAGAGCCCGAGATCTCGTTGCACGTTCTTTTCGCGTCTATGCCATTCTCGCGGACTGGGCGCTGCGCCGCAGCTCACACATCAGGCGACATAAGGCTTGCGGTCACTGGCCAACAATCATAATGGAGCCCGTGAGATGGGCAAGGTCCTCTCCCGTCTGTCGCTTCGGTACGATCGTGATCATGCTTCATCCGCTATGCAGATGTTACGGTCCTTCCGTACAGTCGGTTAGGAGGCAAACTCTGTGATGGTCGGGCGGCACGAGAAGGGAAGCCGCGAGCGAATCCGCAGCGGGGTTGAAGAAGGAAGACGCAGAGATATAGGTTCGACCCGGAAAGACAACCCTACAAGATACGGGGCACCTCGGCGCTAGAGCGGAAACCTTAAACCTGAGAAGTCCCCCTCTCATTTCCGCGGCAATCGAAGTCGGAACTTCGCCCCCCCATCCTCTGCGCTCTCGGCCACCAGGTCGCCGCCCATTGCCCGTGCGAGGTCCCGGGCGATGGCCAGACCGAGACCCGTACCGCCGCTCTTACCGCGGGCGCGGGAGGCCTCCGCCCGGTAGAAACGGTCGAAGATACGGGGCAGGTGCTCCGTCGAGATGCCGGGTCCGGTGTCTCTTACGGTTGCCTCCGCCCAGCGGTCCACCAGGCGGCCGGTGACTTGGATGCTTCCTCCGGGCGGGACGAACCTCACAGCGTTGTCCAGAAGAACGGCGAGTATCTGCTCTGTTCTCTTGGGGTCCCCGCGGACCGGTAGCTCGCCAGTTACTCGGACCTCGAGCTCTATCTCTTTGGATGCCGCCCGCACACCGAAGCGCTCGGCCTCTTCCGTAAGAACAGAGGCGAGGTCGAAGGGCTTTTTGGCCACCTCCAGTTTGCCGGCATCGAGCCGGGCGACCAGAAGGAGGTCTGAAAGGATCTGACTCATGCGACCTGTCTCAGCGAAGGCATGATCTACCAGAGTGCGGTCCTCCTGGTTCAACGCTCCGCGGTAGAGCACCATCTCGGTGTCGGCCCGGATAAGGGTCAGGGGTGTCTTGAGCTCGTGAGAAGCGTCGGCTATAAAGGCGCGCTGCCTCTCGAAGGACTCGCGCGCCGGACGCATGGCGCGGCCAGCCATGAAGAGGCCGCCGAAAAGGGCGGCCCCGAGACCTCCAAGCGCCAGAGGGAGCAGGACCAGGACGAGCCGGCCGATTGTATGCTCCACCCCCCTTAGGGAGCGTGCATACTGGATAACCCCTACAACTTTGCCTGATTTCTCCCGCATGGGCATGCTGATGACCCTCACCCTGCCCTGCGGTCCGCGGATGGTTGCGGAGACCGCTTCGTCTTCGGCGAGAGCCTCTCTGGCGAGTTTTTTGGAGGGAAGACCCAGCGTACCCAGGGTCACGGCGGTGGGATCCCTATCGGTAAGGTGGCCTTCGGTATCGAGCGCAACCCAGCTGTATTCAGCTGAGCCCTGTGCCAGGACCTCTCTGTGCTCACCATGGAGAAGGTTTCTCTTCACGTCCTTGGCCTCCTGGGCGAGCAGGGTGTCCTGCTGGTCGGTCATCTCCCGCGAGAAACCGATCACGGCCGCGGCGCCCAGAAAGAGGAGGATGAACGCGAAGATGCCCGCGTAACCCACCGTCAGGCGCCAGCGCATCCCCTTCAGCATCAGGAGCCGGGTCCCGGGTCGAAGGTGTAGCCGGTTCCGTGCACGGTTCGGATGTGCGAAGGCTCCCCGTCCCGATCGAGCTTCTTCCGCAGGTAGTGGACGTAGAGGTCGACCACGTTGGTGTAGGCACCCGTGGTGCCGCCCCAGACGGTGTCGAGCAGCACCGAGCGAGTAAAGACCTGCTCGGGGCGCTGCATCAGGGTAGCGAGAAGAGCAAACTCCTTGGCCGTAAGGTCTATCCTCTCTCCAGCTCGGCGGACCTCGTGACGGCGCGGGTCCAGCGTAACGTCGCCGGCGGTGAGGACCGTCTCCTCTGTCTCCTTCTCGGGCGGCCTGCGCGAGAGGGCTCTTACCCTCGCGAGGAGCTCGGGAAAGGCGAACGGCTTCGGGAGATAGTCGTCGGCCCCAGCGTCCAGGCCCTCGACGCGGTCCTCGACCTGGGAGCGAGCCGTAAGCATCAGAACCGGGACCCCTACGTCCGCTGCCCTGAGTCTCTTGATGACCTGAACGCCGTCAAGATCGGGCAGCATCCAGTCGACCACCAGCAGGTCAAAGTCCTCGGTCAGAGTGCGGGACAGTGCCGTCCGGCCGTCGGAAGCCGTCTCGGCGGAGTGCCCTTCGCGTACCAGCACTTCGGAGAGGAGAGCCGCCAGATGCTCCTCGTCCTCCACGATCAAGATTCGCATCGCCATCCGATGTCAACCCTCTCATGCCATCCTAACCCAGCGTAGCTTCAAGAGCATTACATCTTTGAAAATTCTAACGTTTGGCAAACGCCGATCTAATACCCCTCTCTCAGACTACTGCACACAAAACGGCACAGGAGGAAGTCTTTGGGCTCTATAAGCCGGGTAGTGGTCGGAGGCTCATCGGCTTGCTGACCACGCGTGTCGTGCCGGTACTGGACCGCTCCGCCATTACCCGCACATCCTGGGTATAGCGGACGCTTGCCTGGGTGGCTTCGTCTTCGTAGTCCTCCACCGCTCCGGTGCGATGAACTTCGACGTATGGTCGGTACCGGTGGCGATGTTGGGTGCGGTCTTCCTGCTGTGTCTCTTCGGGCTGTTCGCGCGACTGACCGGTTGATGGAGCGTAGCGAACGAGGAGGGGCGAGATCGAGAACAATAAGGCGCGATCGGCTCTGTGGCGGCCGGGAAGGTATCCGGCTTCTTGGTGGTGGCTGGTGGCGAAGGAGAATTCCTGCATGGAAGCTCTCCTTGTCGAAAGTTGCGGCCGAACAGTACTGCCGATCTTTAGCAGCGAGAGTGAGACCGAGATGTTCGTCTGGCTCGAAAGCGCGTTCGAGAGCGGCTGGCGGATCAGAGAAATCTCTGGCGAGGAGCTGATCTCGCTCCTCCGCGGGTCTTGCGCGGACGTGGAGAGCGTGGCACTCGACCCATGCCCGGAGATGATGGCGACAGAATCCATCGGCCTGGTCAGCCTGAGCCGGGAGAGGTTCATAAGCTGGATCGTCGAGAGATCCATGCCTCTCCTATCCGGTGGACGAACGCACTACAGGGACAGGGCCCGGTGATGCTCGCTTTGAGCATCGTCGGGAGCGCGCTTGCGTACTTTGGCGCCGTTCGGAGCGCCTTCTGTCGTGTCGTCACCCCTGAAACACCGGCCAACGCCTCCGACGAACCGCATGCGAAGGCGAACCAAAAGCCCTCGAAGAAGGGATTCCGCCCCGACGTCGAGGGCCTCAGGGCCGTGGCCGTCGGCGCGGTGTTGCTCTATCACGCCGGTGTGCCGTTTGCGCGGGGTGGCTACGTGGGCGTGGACGTCTTCTTCGTGATCTCCGGTTTTTTGATCACAGGTCTGCTCGTGCGCGAGCTGGAGAGAACCGGAACAGTGTCGATAACCCGCTTCTACTCGCGGCGCGCCAAGCGCCTGCTGCCCATGACGGTTGTGGTGCTGGCGTTCGTGGTCGTCTTGTCATGGTGGCTGTTCGACCCTGTCCGTCTGGACGAGGTCTCCCTGAGCGTCGTCGCTGCCGGCCTCTACGCAATGAACTGGCTACTCGCCCTACGGGCCACCGACTACTTCGCAGCCGGGTTGCAGGCGAGCCCGGTTCAGCACTTCTGGTCTTTAGCAGTCGAGGAGCAGTTCTACCTCCTCTGGCCGACCTTCCTCCTTCTTGTCACCTGGTGGAGCCGACGGACGGGGAGGAGCCTGCGGCCGGTACTGCTAGCGGCCTTCGCGGCCCTTGCGGTGGTGTCCCTTGCCTACAGCGTCTACTCCACCGAGCAGGAAGCCGGGGCCGCCTACTTCTCCACATTCACCCGCGGCTGGGAGCTCGCCCTCGGCGGGATGCTGGCACTTGTACCCGCCTCCTGGCAGGAGCGGCAATCCCGTTGGTGGGTCGGCACTCTGGCCTGGGCGGGGCTGGGTTTGGTGGTGTTTTCGGCCTTCCGCTTCAATGACAGTACCCTCTTTCCGGGATACGCGGTGCTCCTGCCGACCCTGGGCACCGCAGCGATAATCGCTGCGGGCTTTGCATCCTCGGCGCTCCCGCTGCCGTCTCGTCTGCTCGCTCTGGGACCGGTGAGACACGTCGGGCGAATCTCCTACTCGTGGTATCTCTGGCACTGGCCGCCTCTCATCTTCGCCACTCAGATCTGGGGGAAGCTGTCCCCCCTCGAGGGTACTGCCGTTCTCGCTGCCTCCTACCTGCCGGCCGTCGTCACCAACCGTCTCGTGGAGAGGCCCTTTCTCCACTCGAAGCTGCTCACCCGCTGCCCCCGCAAGGCTCTTGCCCTTGGCGGTGCCTGCACCACCGCCTCGGTCGCGCTGGGTCTGGGGCTCTTCGCCCTGACTCCGACCATCCCGGAAGCCCCTGAGAACCAGGTTGCGGGAGCCGCGGCGCTGCAGGACGGCCACGCGCTGCAGAAGAGCGCCAAGGCCGTACACCCCAGCCCGAGAAAAGCCGAGACGAAGGAGAATCGCCCGCAGATGTACGCCGACGGCTGCCACCTGGACACGCCCGAGACCAAGTCCCCTAAGTGCGTCTACGGCAGCCCCTCCTCCGAGACCACCGTGGTGCTCTTCGGCGACTCCCACGCCATGCAGTGGTTCCCCGCCCTCAACGAGCTCGCCAAAGAGCGGGGCTGGCGCCTCGTTGGTCTCACCAAGAGCGCCTGCCCGCCTGCTGAGGTGCACACCTACTACGCGGGGCTGCGCAGGGAGTACCGAGAGTGTGACGAGTGGCGGAGACGGACCCTAGAACGCATCCTGCACAAGGAGGACCCCAGTCTCATCGTGACGAGCAGCCTTCCCACTTACAGACCGATGGAGAACGGCAAGCGCCTCTCTCGGGAAGAGAGAATCAAAGCTATGATCGAGGGGTATGTCTCCACCCTGAGAAAGCTGCGCAGCACCGGAGCACCTGTCGCGCTTATGGGAGACGTCCCGCACCCGAGCAAGAACGTGCCGGAGTGTGTCTCGCGCTCGCTCCATCACCTGAAGAGGTGCTCCTCTCCTCGGAGAGAGGCTCTCGACTACCCAAAGGTCAATGCCCAAGCCGCAAAACAGGTCCAGGGCGTGCGCCTGATCGATCCCACGCCCGTAGTGTGCCCCGAGAAGAGGTGCCCGGCGGTCATCGGCGACGTGCTGGTCTACCGCAACGGCGCTCACCTGACGGCGACCTACGTGCGAACCCTCACCCCCTGGCTCGCCAAACACTTGCCTGAGCCGAACTATTGACTGGCGGGGGAAGTCGTTCTAAGGTCTTAGGGGCCGAGTTGAACCCGATCATCGGCCCGTGCAACCGCAGGCAAGCGCCGGTCGATCGCAGTCTCTTCCGCTCGTCGGATGCTCTAGGTCACCCCAGCGTCTGGACAAGCTCATCGGTGAAGGAGGCGAACCGCTTACGGACCCAGCACAAGAGAGCAGGACGTACGCTGCAGAGACAAATCTCTCGGAAGTGGCCCGCTGAAGACTCCCGGGCGTACGACGTGGAAGAAGCCGCTTGCGGCTGCAGGCGCGCTCTTCTGGTCCGTCTTCGGGCTGCTCTGGGCGCAGCTTCTCGTGCTCAAGAACCCGGTCCTCCCGCCGCCATTCTTCGTCGACCTCCTGAGCGAGGTCCCGGCCACCACCCATCCGCAGCGGTTTGTGGTCATGCTCTCCAAGGAGACGAGCTTGCTGCTGTGTGCCTTCGCTCTTCTCGGACTGCTGATCGCCGCCCTGGCGCGGAGCGCCGGTGCCCGTTGGAGCTCTCTGGTCGCCGCCGTTTTCTGTGCGGCAGCCGTGATGGTCTCCCTGGTGCCGGTGGCCCAGGCATGGAGGACCGCTTCCTCCCAAGGCGCTCCGCTCTCCCTCTCGGCATACTTCGCGGGGCCTCCTCCCGCACCGGAGCACCCCTCTGAAACCGCAATCTACGCTCGCCCGAACGGAGAGAGACTCAAGCTCGATGTCTGGCAGCCGCCCGGTCGAGACGCCGAGGGCCCCGGCGCGATACAAGGACAGCCGGCGGTGATCGTGGTTCACGGCGGCGGGTGGCACGCAGGCAGCCGCAGCGAATTTCCCCAGTGGGATAGCTGGCTCGCCGACAAAGGCTACGTAGTCTTCGACATCGACTATCGCCTCTCGCCTCCGCCACGCTGGCAAGACGCCCCCAACGACGTCAGGTGTGCGGTTGCGTGGGTCAAGGAGAATTCGGCCCGTTACAATGTGGATCCCGGGCGCGTGGCTCTCATGGGCCGCTCTGCCGGCGGACAGCTCTCTCTGCTTGCGGCGTATACGGAGGGCACAACCGCCCTATCGCCGGGCTGCGCGGCCCACCAGGTCCGGAACACTGGGGTGGCAGCGGTAGTGGCCTTCTATCCTCCAACCGACCTCGTCCGCCTCTCCACCCTGGGTTACCTGAGTGGTATGAGGCACTACCTGGGCGGGTCGCTGGGCGCCTTCCCCGGGCGTTACCGGCTCTCTTCGCCAGTCGACCACGTCAGGCCTAGCGACCCACCGACGCTTCTCGTCCACGGAGGTGACGACCAGATAGTACCGTCAAGGCAGTCCGGGCTACTGGCGGAGAGGCTACGGGCGGCCGGCGTGTCCGAACGACTCGTCGAGTTGCCCTGGGCAAACCACACCTTCGATTTCTATTGGGGCGGGTGGAGTTCGCAGATCACCCGCGCAGCGCTGCACGACTTCCTGAACAACCACCTCAAGAGCCCTATGAAGGAAGGGGACAATCTGTCTAGCCCGTCCGGCCAACTCACAGCAGCTTCTCGACAAGCCAGATGGGTGCGATGAGGCGAGAAGAAGCTCTGCCTTGAACGTGCTCTACGTCTCCCTGGCGGCCGTGGGAGGGTTGCTGTTGCTGCTCGGGATGCTCGGCGGTCTTCTCAAGGAGCGCACGCCCATCTCCGAGCCACTGATCGCTCTGCTCGCCGGTGTGCTTATAGGACCGGCCGTCTTCGGAGCGCTCGACTTCGCAGAGCTTGGCAACCAGAGCAGGATCCTGGAAGAAGCGGCGCTCCTCACGCTGGGTGTTGCCCTGGTCGGGGTTGCGCTGCGTCTTCCTGTCGGATACTCCAGCGGCAACTGGCGGCTGCTTTTGGTACTGCTGGGGATAGTGATGCCTCTTATGTGGCTGGCAGGCAGCTTGCTAGTGTACCTGATCCTCGGAGTTTCCTTCTGGGTGGCGGTACTGATTGGAGCCATCGTCACCCCCACCGACCCGGTGGTGGCGAGCTCCATAGTCGCCGGAGGAGTGGCCGAGCGAAACCTTCCCGCTGCCTTGAGGCACGCGATCTCCGCCGAGTCGGGCTTTAACGACGGGCTGGCGCTCCCTTTCGTCGTGCTGCCCGTACTGGTGCTCACCGAACCCCCTGGTGAGGCTGTCGGCCACTGGTTGTTTCACACGGTTTTGCTAGAGATCGTGGCGGGCGCCGCTCTAGCAGCGCTCATAGGCTATCTGGCGGGCAAGACCTTGAGGTGGGCGGAGAAGAAGGAGACCATGGAGCGCACATCGCTGCTTACTATCAGCCTCGCTCTCTCCTTGAGCGTGCTCGGCCTCACAGAGCTCCTTCACCTCAACGGCGTGTTGGCGGCCTTCGTGGCAGGGCTCGTCTTCAACTTCGCGGGCTCCAGCGACGCCGCAGAGAGACAGGAGGAGATACAGGAGGCCATCTCGCGCTTCTTCGACTTGCCCATCTTCGTGCTCTTGGGGATTGCCCTGCCGTGGCAAGGGTGGATGGACCTTGGCTGGAAAGGAGCGCTACTCGTAGTAGCGGTGCTCCTCCTTCGGAGACTACCGGCGGTGCTGGCCGTAAGAGCCCTGCTCGGGCCGCTGGGAGGACGAGCGAAGGACGTTCTCTTCCTGGGATGGTTTGGTCCCATAGGGGCTGCGGCGCTCTACTACGCGGCCTTCTCAATGAGGGAGACCGGCCTCAGGGAAGCGTGGGTGGTGGGCAGCCTCATCATCTGCGCCTCCGTTGTGGTCCACGGGGTGACGGCCACGCCGCTCACTAAGCTCTACGGGAGGTTGCCCGGAGACTGAGGGAAATCCGAATCGAGGAAGACTGGCTGCGCAGAAGTGGCCGCCTTGCCCCGCACCCGAGCATATCAGTCATCGCGGAGACGACTCAGTCTCCTTGACCAAACGCTTACTTTTCCTTAACGGCGTCCTTACTAGAGGTGGGTATGCGAACTTTGAGGAACGATACGCCCCGCTAGGAAGGAGCTGCTGGTGCACACCAAACAGATACTTCAGAGGCGGCCGAACGCCGCCGCGGTGAACGCCGATGCGTTAACGGAGGTTATCGACTCTTCTTTCGAAGGCACCCAGGCCCGCGTTAGCTGCGACATTCTGCTTACAGAACGGTAGGCGTAAGCGTACATGGTGGTTCCCCTATGGCTAACCGTAGTCTCCTGGGTCTCGCTGGGCGTTGCGTTTTTGTGCGCGGGATTAATACTCTACGACATCCGCGGTCGCGGCTACCGGCAGCACATGTGGATCATGGAGCCAGTGTGGCCCATCACCTGCCTTTACTTCGGCCCCGTAGGGCTGTAGGCCTACCACCGGTGGGGCCGCAGAGTCACAGGTGGATGGAGGAGCGCGGAGATCTCCCGGAAAGAGCTTCGCCGCCTCGGTCGCCGTGGGAGACAGCCACTGCAGCGCGGGATGCACTCTGGGCGACATCGTCGGGAGCCCGACGGTCGTTTTCCTGCTCCACTGGAAGCTTTTTGGGCTGTTCCTCTTTGCGAAGTACATTGTCAACTACGTGCTAGCCTACATATTTGGCATCGCCTTCCAGTACTTCTCGATAAAGCCTATGAAGAGCCTCTCCGTGGGAGAAGGCATCAAGCAGGCTCTCAAGGCCGACACCCTATCGCTCACTGCCTTCCAGGTCGGGCTCTACGGGTGGATGGCTGTGATGCAGCTCGTGCTCTTTCCGGTCGAGCATCTTCACCCCAACCAGGCCGCCTACTGGTTCCTCGTGTAGATCGGGATGATTCTGGGTTTCCTCACCGCGTATCCGGTGAACTGGTGGCTTATACGGCGGGGGATCAAGGAGCCAATGTAGGCAAACTCAGCTAACTCCGTAGCCGCCCGAGCAAACGGAGATTCTAGACAAAGGACCGCATAGGCACACCGAGAGCCTCACCCTGATGCTAACCCCGCGAGTCAGAGCCCACGCCCGCAGCGGCGTTCTCTGCCCCTACCACGGCGAAGTAACAGACCGTCGCCACTAAAGAACCCAAGGGCCATCCCGGCATGCTCGGCACGTGGGCTGACAAAAACCAAGCCGTCCCTACCGCCAACCCCACCGAGACGAACCGAAAGCTACCCCACAGCTGTACGCGGTTTGACTGTTTGCCAAACTCTACCGTAACGCCCCCGAAGGCCATAAGCCCCACCACCACGAAGCCCACCACCGCTCCGAGGAAGAAGGAGAACACAAGCGGTGGACTGGGAAGCCCGTAGGCGTGAGAGAGCACTGAGCCGGTGGACCACACGGTGAGGGTATAGCCGTAGGCGCTGGCGCTCGAGCCGATCACGTTTCGAAGGTCGGAGCGGTATCGACCGAGCGCGGAGCGTGGTCGTTCGTCCATTATTAGCATGCCTCCTCAGTTCGTGAGCGTGCTTTCCGGTGCTGTATCCGTAGCTTAACCGAGATATGCTAGGCTACTCGCAGTGGTGCCCAGCCGCTGCCGCGACAAAGCGGCAAGGCAACAATCGGGAAGGGAGAGCGGGCGATGAAATTCCTGCTGATCTGGAAGCCATTTGAGACTATCACCCAGGAGCAGTCCAAACCGATGCGGGCCAGCATGGGCCAAGGACTCGAGCAAATCTTCGACTCTCCCAAGATCAAGGACAGTGGGGCCTTTGGCGACTCTAGGGGGTTCTACATGATCCTCGATGAGGTGGACTCGGCGCACGAGATAGTGCAGCTTTTGGGACCCGAACTGATGGACAACGGCTATGTCGAAGCACATCCGATCATGTCCGTAGAGCAGATAGCCAAGATGTTTAGTGAGTGGGCCCAGCAGGGCAGGTAGCCTCTAAGAGGTTCTTCGGCCGACGCTTATAAAGTGGTGCTCGAAAATACCACTTTATAAGTGCGACACTATTCGCAAGAGCCCTCGTGCAAGAGCGCGATCACCTCACCTAGCCCCCCGTTGGCCTGCGCTACGTCGCTGACGTTCTGGCCGATGCCCCCGCCCTTGGCGAGCTCGGCGGTGCCCGTTGTACCGAACTCCTTGCACCCCTGGGCCGAAGCCGGGCCCGCCAGGGTAAGCGCCACGATAGCGGCCACCGTCAGCACGACCATGATGCGCTTCATCCTCTACCACCCGTGCTCTAGGAGCGGGGCCCGAGAGTCCCGCCCGGCTGAGGCTACCGCGAACGAGGAGTATTGGTCTATACTCCTACGCTCGCAAGGGCCGGATGTGTGGTGCACTCATGCCGCCGCTCGTGGGGGCGGCGTAGCGAGATGCCGAGAAGCTCTCTTCCGCGCGCCCGAACGTCTAGGGGGTGTTATGAACTTTGACTAGGAAACGATAGCATGGAGACATGGCCAATCGAAAGCCTTACCCAAGCGCTGTTTCCGACGAAGAGTGGGCGTTCGTCGTCCCGTACTTGGCGCTCGTCAGGGAAGACTCACCCCAGCGCAACCACGACATTAGCGAAGTGTTCAACGGGCTGAGATGGGTCGTGCGCACCGGCTCATCCTGGCGCTATATGCCACACGAGCTGCCTACACAAGGGAAGCCGTCTACCAGCAGACTTAGAGCGATGGATAAAAGCGGGAGTATTCGAGGAGATGGTGCACGACTTGCGCGTACTTTTGCGCCTTTCGGAGGGGAGGGCATCGGCGCCTACGGCTACGATACTCGACTCTCGTACGCTGCACTCCACTCCGGAGAGCGGCTCCCGGGGCGGCTACGATGGAGCCAAGCGCAAGAAGGGTTCGAACGTACACGCGGCGGTAGGCACTTTAGGATATCTGTTCGCCCTGCACGTCAGTCCGGCTAACGAGCAGGATCGAGAGCAGGTGGGAGAGCTGGCCCAGGCTGTGCAACAAGCGACCAGCGGGTCGGCAGAGCTAGCGTATGTGGAATGTAGGCTACACCGGAAAGCGGCCGACCGCAGAAGCGGAGGCTCATGGCATTCGTCTAGAGGTGGTCAACCACCTAGAGTCCAAACGCGGATTTGTACTACTGCCGAGGAGGTGGGTCGTAGAACGCGTTTTTGCGTGGGCATCGCGTTTTCGGAGGTTGGCTAAAGACTACGAGAGGTTGCCCGCTCCTTTGGCAGGGTTGCACTTCATAGCCTTTGCTTGCCTCTTTCTCCGTCGGGCGATCTCCACGCTCGGCGCGGGTCCATAATGCCATCTATACTTGTCACCGTGCGCTTGGAACATCTGCTATCGTTAGCGCCAAGGGAGATAAGGCACTTCTCAAAGAGGTGATTAGCCATGCTGCGAACACGCCTATGCGAGCTACTCGGAATCGAAGTCCCAATCATACAGGCCGGGATGGGACCGTGGAGTCCAGTAGAACTCGCTGCGGCAGCATCTAACGCCGGTGCATTGGGTAGCCTGGGCGGCGCCATGATCCCGGCTGAGCATCTTAGGACTCAGATCGAGCGACTGCATTCCCTGACCGACCGTCCCTTTGCGGTCAACTTCACTTCCACCGGGATCATGGAAGGTTCATTGGAAGTCGCCCTGGAAGCACATCCTCCTGTGATCTCACTAGCACTCGGAGATGCAGGGGACATGGTCGGGCGAGCCCACGATGCAGGCTCCCTATTTATCCAACAGGTCCATACGGTCTCACAGGCTCAGAGGGCTGCCGACAATGGGGTGGACGTCATCATAGCCCAGGGGACTGAAGCGGGCGGATTCGGACAGTGGGTAAGCACCATGACGCTTGTCCCTCAGGTAGTGGATGCGGTAAGTCCGATACCTGTGGTTGCGGCTGGGGGCATAGGCGACGGCAGAGGATTGGCAGCAGCCCTGGTCTTGGGAGCCCAGGGTGTCAATATGGGTACGAGGTTCCTGGCGTCCCTGGAAGCAACTATTGCGGATGAATGGAAGCAGGCGCTCATCTCGGCACAGTCGGAGGATGCTGTGAAGGTTGAGGTGTGGCAGGATATCTTCCCGGAGGCCGCCACAGAGGGCTTCGGCACAGTACCACGCGCGCTACGCACCCCCTTCATACAGGAATGGCAGGACAAGCGGGAGGACGCCAAACGCGAGGCAGAGCACCTACAGGAGCAGGTGGGTGCAGCAGTTTAACAGGGAAGGATGCACGAGATCGTACCTTTCACCGGACAGAGCACGGGCCTGGTGCGCGAGATCCTGCCGGTTGCTGAGATCGTCCGCACGCTACTTTCAGAGGCCGAACGGGCGTTGGATTCGGCAATCGGCCTGAAAGCGTAGGGGCTCGTTGTTCATCGGGGCAAGCAAAGAAACTAGATGACATCATCTGGGTAAAGTTTTCCAGGATTACATGCCCGCATGTTACCGCCTTCAAGCGCGGAAGTTCATAACATCCTCTAGCTTGTGGGAGGAGCCGCTATTATGCTTGGCTCGTGGAGCTCTACGATCCCATAAACACCCTCAAGTCGGTGGGTGAAGACCTCTGGGTGGTCGACGGACCCCTGGTCAGGATGTCCTTTCCGGGCATCTCTGTGCCGTTTCCGACTCGCATGATGGTCGTCCGGCTCGCCAACGGAGACCTATTCTTATGGTCTCCTACAGAGCCAGAGGAGGAGTTGCGGGCTGAGATCGACGCACTGGGTCCGGTGTGTCATTTGGTCTCGCCCAACAAGCTCCACTATGTACATATCTCCGCCTGGAAGCGAGCCTACCCGCAAGCTGTGGCTTGGGCCTCGCCGGGGGTACGCCAGCGTGCCGCCTCCCGAGGCGCCGAGATCTATTTCGATCGGGACCTCGCAGAAGGTCCCGAGGAGACGTGGCGTGGGGATCTGGATCAACTCATCTTCCGCGGCAGCCGCTTTATGGAGGAGGTCGTCTTCGTCCATCGCAAGACGCGTACCTTGATACTGGCAGATTTTATTCAGAACTTTGAGCCTGAGAAGGTCCGCGGACTCTACGGATGGCTGGTGCGTCTCTCTGGCGTTTCTGACCCGGATGGTAAGATGCCGATTGACGCCAGACTGACGTTCTTGGGACGCAAGAGGGAGGCGCGGGCCTCCTTCGAGAGGATGATCGCTTGGCAGCCAGAGAGGGTGATCATGGCCCACGGACGCCCTTACGAACGAGAGGGCGTGGCGGAACTCCGCCGCGCTTTTCGCTGGCTCGGTTCAAAGGGATGGCCGGCTCTAAGAGCGGGCAGCGGTAGGTCGGAGAAGGCATCGGCGAAGTAGTTCGCAGAAGGCTACTTTGTAGGTACTCCGGTAAATAGGGGCCGGAGCTAGTGTAGCCCCGGCCTGTTTAATGATCTCTGCGTAGAAGTCTAATTGGAAATTTCTAATCCCTTTCATAAGTTTCTCCAACGAACGCTTGCTATGTATGTGTGGAGAGCCGACCCGCCCTACGGGTAAGGATCGAACAACAACATAAGAGGCAAACCCGGAAAGGAGGCGCGATGAGCAACCAGGCAGATCCCAACGATCCGAACCTAACCAGGATATCCGACAGCACACAGGTTGGGATCTCAAACCCTCCGTGGCAGGAGCTGAAGGAGCGCAAGGTCCTTGACGTTGGTGGCGAGGAGGTTGGCGAGCTCATTGACCTCTACATCGACGTGTCGTGGAAGAAGGTACGCTACCTAGTCGTCAAGTCTGGTGGCTGGATCGGCGGTCTCGGTGCCAAATACCACACGATCCCCATCGAGCAGGTGGTGGAGTACGACGCTGACCGGATAGTCGTGGACCGGAGCCGCGAGCAGGCAGAGGGCCTGGGGGAATTCGACCCAGAGGTGCTCCAGTATTAGCAGCGCGGCAGAGAAATAGGTTGCCCACAATAAAGGAATGTCAGGCATGGCCGGAAAGACTAACCAACGTGACGGCAACCTAGCAACCGAGCTACTTGCGCCAGACACCCCGCTGACGGCTATGCCAGGACAGGGTAGGGGCAAGGCCAAAGCGCCAAACGGAGTAAAGACCGCCTCAAAGTGCGCTTTGCGGGCCCCTATGCCAACACCATGCCCACGAACTTCGCATAAGGAAACTGTCCGACAAGAGATTCGCGTAGGGCTAAGAGCGTAGATCCGAGTGGTATCAAGGGGGCAAATCAGCCCGAGAACGGTGCCTCTTGGGTGCCCGCTGAGGCCATGTTCCGGACGCCTGCGGCACTTTTCGGACAGTTTCTCGGCGGAGTTCTGAGAAATTCGCCCGTTTCTGGATATAAGAGACCCCCGTAACGCTTGGGAGACGCCCATACCCTACACTGGTATCGTCGCGAAGGCACAAAAGCGCGGGAGAGGTTCTTCTCTCCTCGCCCCCGACCCAGCGAAGGAGCAACGAAGATGATGTCGACAAACACGGTAAGCCGGGCGGCGCGGCTGGTCAAGAGCGCGCCGATGGTGATCGGGCTGGCCCTGGTGGTGGTTGCCTTCTTCTGCGCCGTACCTCGTGCCCAGGCGGCGCAGATGACCTGCCAGGACACCAGCAAAGTCTACGATTGCTGGGAGTTCGACAGGTGGGTGCCCCAACACTTTTCCGGCTACTCGGGCGGCTCGCAGACCAACGTCGGCTACGGGGGCAGGAGCGCCAGCTTCTCCTTTACGGGCACCGCGGGCTTTGCACAAAACCGCCGTCAAACCCTATGAGTGGTGGCTAACCGTTAAACAAACTACCACCTCTTGTAGTTACTTGTAATTTATGTGCAAGGCCCCTGCAGGCATGTATAGTGGATAGGGAACGGACTCGTGGTACGCTCGTACGAACACATTGAGATCCACTACGTAGTAGCCCGTAAGCGAAACACCAAGCGGATATCCACCACCTTCTTCACTAAAGAAAGTCGCGCATTTCCCGAACGCGCGTCCGAAATTGATAGCACCCAAGACAGTGCCCTGAAATCCAACATTGAGCCCTGGTGAGGGACTTTGGTTGGGAGCCTTGGTGGCACTGCCACTGACACCCGGAAGACCGAATCCACCGCCTGCATAAGGGTATACTCCATAGTCGTAAACTTGGATGCCGGCAGTACCGACATACCAGGGACCGCCTGTGATATTGAAGTCCACGTAACCACCGTTCAAGTTGTCCGGAGGTGGCGGGCAGTGGCTGCCATCATCTGGTGAGTCTCCGCCGGAGCCCTTCTGATTGGCCCGTTCGTTGAGGTAGTACTCCCTTACTGAAGGATCCACCGAATAGCCGCCCGCTCGCTATCCTGCTGTTGCGAGCCCTGATCGAGATGCCTTACCATCTGTAGCAGCTGTACCGAGAAGAGCAGAGTCAGGCTTCGGTTTCTTGCTTGTTTTTGGAGGAGAGTTGGCTGACTATCTGCGCGAGGTCGTTGGCGAGCCCATCTCTGGCTCGCCCGACGGTGCGCGACGATGTCTCTGCCCGCACAGAGAGCAGGCGCTCTATCGGGATCCCACAGCGGCGCAGTGTATGCTCGAGGTGCTCATCCTCCAGCGATGTCAGAGGCTTGAGGCCGCCGACCCGGCGGTATGTCGCAGCTGTGAGGGCGAGTGAAGCCCCGCTGAACTGCCAATGCTCCGTGGTGCCGCAGTTGCCGAGCTCCGAGAGGAGCTTGAGATGCCTTGCGTGTCCCAATTGCGTGTGACGGAGCGTGGCGTTTTTCGGCAAAGAGCCATCCTCAGAGAGCGTGATCCTCCCACCGATAGCCCGCGCTCCGCGCTTTGCTGCCTCAAGCTGCGCGGCCAGCCAGTCCGGGGCGACGGTCGTGTCGGCATCCGTGGACGCGACGAGGCCACATGGACGGCCCACGCCGAGCAACCTCTGGCAAGCCGTCTCCATACCCAGCCGCCGCGCATGGCCCGAGCCCTCGCCTGTTCCTTCCAGGAAGTGTAACCGCAGGCGCGGATGAGAGCCTGCAACCTCCCGCGCCACCTGCTCCGTTTCGTCCGTGCAGCGGTCCAGCACGAGCAGAACCTCATACTGCTCCGGACGGACACTCTGCTGCTCCACCAGAGCCCGCAAACAGTCTCCAACCAGGGCCTCTTCATTTCGAGCCGGGACGACGACCGATACCCGGAGGCCAGAGTGCGGCGGCGAAAGCTTCATTCAGGGAGCGCGGCCCCGGACTCGATCAGCTTCCTACCGTGCTCGTAATCTTCGTCATGATCATGAGCCAGGACGCCTACGCAGACGCCCTCCGTACCATACCAGACGGTGAAGGCTCTGCCGCCGTGGTCCACGAAACGCGCCTCGTCGTAGCCGTCTCCCCAGGCAACGTACTTGATCGTCTCTTCCCCGATAGTGGACCAGAATCCGGGCGCCACGTTCCAGACGGCCTCGCCTCCCGCAATGATGGTCCCCGCAACCTGGCCCATGTTGAGCGCCTCGCCCCAGTGCTCGACGTACAACCTCCGGCCCGCCGCCTCATTGTAGGCAAGTGCGACGTCCCCGACCGCGAACACCCTGCCGTAGCTCGCGCGCATCGACGAGTCGCAGACGATGCCGCCCTTCTCTACCGCCAGACCGGCTTTCTCGGCCAGCACCGTGCGCGGCCTCGCGCCGGTCCCGAACAGGACGGTCTCCGCCACGACCATCTCGCTGTCCCCGATGTGTACTCTGTATCCTTCGCCCGTATGCTCGATCTCCTCGACGCTCACACCGAGATGTAGCTCGACGCCGTAGTCCTCGAGCCAGCCTTTGATTTGCTCTCCTGCTCCTTCACCGAGCCGATCTGCCTGAGGCAATTCTTCCATGCTCACCAGCGTGACCTCCGCGCTCCGCATGGAGAGTGAGGCCGCCACCTCACACCCGATGAACCCGCTTCCGACCACCATGACCCTGCCTCCGTTTGCCACACGCCGTTGCAGTTCTGTCGAGTTCTCGACGGTGCGCATCGTCAGGATGCCGGGATCACCGCCTCCGGGGACCGGGATGCGGATTGGCTCAGAGCCCGTGGCGAGCACGCAGGCATCGTAGGCGATCTCTTCTCCGTCCTCGGTTTCTATCTTTGCCTGTCCGGGGTCGAGCGCGGCAACCTTCGTGCCCGTCCGAAGATCCACGCCGTTCTCCTCGAACCAGCTTCCGGGCTCGATGGGCAACTCCTTGCGGGGAATCTCGCCGCGCAGGTACTCCTTCGTGAGCGGCGGGCGGCGGTACGGTAGATGGTCCTCCCCAGCCAGTATGGTGACGCTGCCCGCTCCGCTGGTCTCCCGGTAGGCGCGAGCGGTCGAGAGTCCGGATGGTCCCCCGCCGACGATCACGAGCCGGTCGCCCTGGTTCATGAGCTGTTCTCCAGAAGGTCCAACCGGTACTCCGGCTTCACGATGGACCTGGTGTTGGTTAGCCGGCTGTTTTCCACCAGCAGCCAATGCACCTCATCTCCCTGCAACGGGTACGTCCTCGTCTCCTTGCGCCAGTGAACCGCGAGCAGCATCCCACCGGGGGCTAGTGCTTCCTCGAAGCACGCGAGAGCCTCCAGCACGAGCTCGCGCGTCAGGTAGTAGAGGACCTCGGAGGCGACGATGAGGTCGAAAGGTCCCTCAAGCATCTCCTCCGGCAGCGTGCGACGCTCGACCCGGACGTTGGTATGCAAAGACAATCGCGCGCGAGACAGTTCGACGGCTCTTTGTGAGGTGTCTACTGCGATCAACTCGTTGCAGAGCGGCGCGAGCATCTCCGTGAAAACGCCAATGGAGGAGCCAACCTCTAGTGCGCGAGAGAAGCGGTGCCCCCCAAGGGCGGCCAGCGTGCGCTCGTACTTGCGGTGCTCATACGCGCTTGTCTCGAAGCCCCATGGATCAGGGGAGCTTCCGTAGAGCTCCTCAAAATATCTGCGGTCCAGACGCTCTATCACGCTTCGTGTTCCTGGATTTCCTGCCGCCCCACTCTCGCTAGCATGGGCTCGAGGCGGTGCTGGAGGAGAAGAAGGTCGAGGTCACGTCGGGCGCGGTCGAGAGCGTCACCGGTCGCGAAGGGGCGCGAACCGCACGCCCTCGCCGCCTCATCCAGTATCTCGCCACACGAAGAGGCCACGCTCTGCCTCAAATAGACAGAGATGTCCGCGAGCGAGACGTTCGGTTCGACATCGACCCGATGGGCTGCGTGCTCGAGCCAGCGGTCCATCGTCCGTTGCGCGGCGAGCATCTTCC
>CADDZK010000022.1 GCA_902812425.1 Actinomycetota bacterium | reverse complement strand
AGGGTGGACGATGAGGCTCGGGGTGCCTAAAGAGAGGAGCCCAGGGGAGACCAGGGTCGCGCTCGCCCCGCACGCCGTATATGAGTTGACCCGGGCGGGGCACAGGGTCTTCGTCGAGGCAGGGGCGGGGGAGGCTTCGAGCATCGCCGACGCCGAGTACGAGGAGGCTGGCGGACGACTCACACGTGACGTCGCGCGCCTCTACGCTGACTCTGAGATCGTCGTCAAAGTGTACGGGCCCGTCGAAGAAGAGAACGGGTACCTGAGGGAGGGTTTGATCCTGATCTCCTTCCTCTCCCTGCCCGTCAACCCGGCTCTGATGCAGGCGCTACTCGACTCCCGTTGCATCGCCTTCGCTATGGAGACGATCCGCGACGAGAGGGGCAGGCTGCCGGTGCTCACCCCGATGAGTGAGATCGCCGGCCGCCTCACCCCGCAGATCGGCGCCCACTACCTGCAGCGCCCGTTCGGGGGACGCGGCATCCTGCTCGGCGGCTCTACCGGCGTGAGGCCGGGGCGCGTGGTGATCCTCGGTTGCGGCATCGTGGGAGCCGGCGCGGCGAGGATGGCGAGCGGTCTCGGGGCCGAGGTGGTCGTCATAGACCGGGACCTCGACAGGCTCAGGCGACTCGAAGGTGCCCGTCTCCCCGGCGTGACGACGCTGGCGGCGAGCAAACTGGGCATACAGCAGGCCGTCCTGCGTGCCGACCTCCTGATAGGCGCAGTCCAGGTCGTCGGCGCCCGCACGCCGGCCCTCGTCGACCGCGAGACGGTCTCCCGAATGAAGGACGGTAGCGTGATCGTCGACGTCGACGTGGACTACGGGGGCTGCGTCGAAACCTCCCGTCCGACCACGCTCGCCGAGCCTACCTTCGTGGAATACGGCGTCACCCACTACTGCGTGAAGAACGTGCCTGCGGCCGTACCTGTAACGGCCACGAGGGCACTGAGCAACGCCCTACTCCCGCACATGCGCAGGCTTGCCGGCGTGGGCCTCTCCGACGCGCTCAGGGCGGATGATGGGCTCGCACAGGGTGTCGCCGTCGCAGAGGGGAGGGTCGTCGATCCCGTCCTCGCCCGCGCGACGGGCATGGAGCACAATCAGCTCTCCTCCGTCCTTCCGCTCCACTCGGAGGCGAGATGACCTTCGAGCCACTCGGGCGCTCGCTCTCGGACTTTACCGTGGAGCTCGACGTTTACTCGGGTCCCTACGAGTGGCTGCTAGCCCTGATCCTGAAGGACGAGCTGGAGATCTTCGAGGTTCCTTTGCGCGAGCTGGTCGAGTCTTATCTGCTCTCACGCGAACCCGAGGCCGCGAACGGTCTCGAGCGCGACACGGACTTCGCCGGATCGGCGGCGGCCCTGATCCTTCTGAAGAGCCGCACGCTCTCACCCGCGCTCGACGCCGAGGCGGAGGGCGGCGAGGAAGAACCGCTCTCGCCGGAAGAGCTCGCCGGGCGGCTGACGGAGTACATGAAGATCAGGCGCGCAGCCGAGCACCTGCGCGCACGCTTCGCCTCGAACGCTGGCCACTATCCTTCGGCCCACGTGGTCCCCCCGAGGCCGGGACGCCTCCACCTTCGGCCCGAGCGCATCTCCCTGGCCGCGCGGCAGGCCTTCTCCCGTCTCCTCGAGCCACCCGTGAGGCACCTCGGCCCGATCACCGTAACCCTCCAGCAACTCGCCGGGCTCATCCGTGCCGCCCTCGCAGGCGGACCTGTCTCCTACGAGAGCCTCACGAGCGAGATGGACCGCCTGAACAGGGCGGTCGCCTTCGCCGCAGCTCTCTCGCTCGCCCAGGAGGGAAGCCTGAAACTCTCCCAGACCGAACCCCTCGGACCGCTGACGCTGGAGCCGTCAGGGTGAGCGATCTCCCGCCGCGGCCCGCGCACCTGGTCGAAGCCGTCCTGCTGGTGAGCGCCCGGCCTATCAGCCGCTCCGACCTCGCTTCGGCGACGGGCCTCTCTGAGCACGAGACCGAGGCAGCCCTCGCGAGCCTGGCCGAGCGCTACGCCCCCGAGAGCTCGGGCATAGTGCTGCGCAACGTCGCCGGCGGCTACTCGCTCTCCACGAATCCGAACTGCGCGGGTGCGGTCGAACGTTTCCGCGAGGAGGCGCGGCCCGCGCCGCTCTCGGGCGCCGCCCACGAGGTTCTGGCCTGCGCCCTCTACCTCGGACCGCTGACGCGCGGCGCCGTCTCCCGCGTACGCGGCGTCAACTCCGACGCCGTGGTACGAGGCCTGATCGAACGCGGGCTCCTGACGGAGGTCGGCACCGACCGCGACGTCCCAGGCTCGCCGGCCCTCCTCGGTGTCACAGAGGGGTTCCTGGCGGCCACGGGCTCCGCCTCTCCCGAGGATTTCCCGCCGCTCGACTCGCTCGTTACGCCGGAAGAGCTGGACCGTGTCCGCGAACGCCTGACTTCCTCGGGTACGGAGGGAGAGGCTCCGTAGTGCGCCTGCAGGCCTTCCTCGCCCGCGCCGGCGCGGCCCCTTCGCGCCGCAAGGCGGAGAAGCCCATACTCGCTGGCCGCGTAAAGGTGAACGGCGAGACGGCGACCCTCGGCACTACGGTGACGCCGGAAGACGAAGTCGAGCTCGACGGCCAGCCCGTCCATCTCCCGGACGCCCACGTCTACCTCGCCCTGAACAAGCCACCCGGCTACCTGACCACGATGAGCGACGAGCGTGGCCGCAGGACCGTAACCGACCTGATGCCTGACGTGCCCGGCCTCGTACCCGCGGGCCGCCTCGACGCCGACACGACGGGTCTCCTTATCCTCACCAACGACGGCCCGCTCGCCCACCGCATCACCCACCCCTCCTCACAGCTCGAAAAACAGTACCGCCTCACCCTCGAAAACCCGGCTCCCGACGACGCCATCGCAGCGCTCGCCACAGGCCCGACCCTGCAAGACGGAAGGATGCACCCCCCGGACCTCGCCAACCTCAGCCGCACCACAGCCACAACGACCCTGGATCTGACCATCCACGAGGGACGTAACCGCATAATACGTAGAGCCTGTGCCGCTGTAGGGCTGCGTTTGATCTCTTTGCAGAGGATGCGCGTCGGGCCCGTGACCCTAGGCGACCTCCCCGAGGGCGAGTACCGTCCCCTCACCCCTGAGGAACTGGAGGCCCTGCGGTGAACCGCGTAGCCGGTGTGCCCGGCGTGGATTTCTCGGTCGAGGACGTACGCGGTACGTTCCCTGAGGAGCTGGAGATAACGCCGCTTGCGCGGCCACCGGACGCGACGGTACAGATTCCCGGTTCCAAGAGCGTGACCAACCGCGCGCTCATCGTCGCCGCCCTCGCCGACGGGCCTTCCAGGATCAAAAACCCCCTCTTCTCCGACGACTCATACTGGCTCATGGACGCCCTCGTCAGGCTCGGCCTAGGGGTGAGCGCCGACCGCGAGGGGGGAGAGGTGAGCGTAAACGGTGGGGGCGGCGTGATCGGAGCGTCAGACGTCGACCTGTTCGTCGGAAACGCCGGAACTGTGGCACGTTTCCTGCCACCCGCGCTCGCCCTCGGCAGGGGACCGTACACCGTGGACGGCGTTCCGAGGATGCGGGAACGCCCCGTCGAAGATCTCGTGAGCGCGATGCGGCAGCTCGGCGCCGCCGTGGAGTACGCCGGAGAGGAAGGAAGGTTCCCCCTGATGATAAACGGCGGCGGCATCCCGGGCGGGACCGCACGCGTCTCGGGGGGCAAGAGCAGCCAGTTCGTGAGCGGCCTGCTGATGGCTGCACCCTACGCGGGATCTCCTGTCACGTTGCTGGTCGAGGGCAGAAAGGAGTGGCCTTACGTCGGCATCACCGTGGCGGTAATGCGGGCGTTCGGGGTGGAAGTCGATGAGGCGCCGGGGTGCTTCGCGGTCGAGCCCACCCGCTACAGGGCAAGGAACTACGAGGTGGAGCCAGACGCTTCGGGAGCCTCCTACTTCATGGCGGCGGCGGCGGTAACCGGAGGGCGCGTGAAGATCCCCGGTCTCGGCTCCGGATCGCCCCAGGGCGACCTGCGCTTCGCCGATGTCCTGCGCGAGATGGGCTGTGAGGTCGAAGTCTCCCGCGACTCCGTCGAGGTACGCGGACCAGAACGGCTGCGGGGCGTCGAAGTCGACATGAACGCGTTCTCTGACACCATGATCACCCTCTCTGCCATAGCCCCCTTCGCAGACGGCCCGACCACCATCGAAAACGTAGCCCATACCCGCCTCCAGGAGACCGACCGCCTCTCCGCCGTCGCCACCGAACTCAGGCGCCTCGGAGCCAAAGTAGACGAGACTTTCTCATCTATCCGCATAATACCTCACGTGGTACGGCCTGTGGTATTAGAGACGTATGGCGACCACAGGATGGCGATGGCGTTCGCGGTAACGGGGCTCGTCAGGCCGGGGATCAGGATCAGGGACCCCGGATGCGTGACCAAGACCTTCCCCGACTACTTCCGTAGGCTGGAATCCTTGCGGTGAAGGGCTATCGGCTATACTTCCGGGGTCCATGGGAGGAATTCTCGTAGCCATAGACGGACCCGCCGGGAGCGGGAAGAGTTCGGTCGCGCGGGCCGTTGCGGGACGGCTAGGGGTCGTGAACCTGAATACGGGCGCGGCCTACCGGGCTGCCGCGCTCCTCGCCTTGCGCCAGAACGTGGACCTTGAGGACGGGCCGGGGCTCGCCGAGTTGGCGAAACGCGTGGAGCTCGACCCCGAGGGTGCCAGCATCGACGGGGAGCGGGTTTCGGAGCCGGACCTTCGTACGCCCCAAGTGTCGGCGGCGGCGTCGAAGGTATCGATGCACGCGCAGCTCAGGGAGGTCCTGTTGCCCGTGCAGCGGGCGGCGGCAGAGAAGGCGCGGGAGCAGGGAGGAGCCGTCGTCGAGGGCAGAGATATCGGCACCGTTGTCCTGCCCAACGCCGAGCTAAAAGTGTACCTCTCCGCCGCCCCCGAAGAGCGGGCGCGCAGACGTGCGTCCCAGACGGGCAGGGAGGGGGAGTTGGATCGCATCAGGGCCGCGATCGCCAGGCGCGACCGCCAGGACTCCGAACGCAAGATCTCACCCCTCAAACCCGCTCCTGACGCCGTCGTCCTCGACACGACCTCACTGAGCCTCGAAGAGGTCATATCACGGGTTCTAGATCTCGCCCGAGACCTGCGCAAGGGGGTATGAGAGCCACCGTGGCGCTCTTCAAGGGGAGGCGTACGCCGGGCGAGATGTCCCCAAGGTACCGGCTGTTCAGGCGGGCTATGAACCTACTCTGCCGGCTCCTGTTCGGGCTCGACGTGCACGGTGGCAAAGACGTTCCTGCGGAAGGGCCCCTCATCGTCGCCTCCAACCACAGTCAGTACGCCGACCCCGTTCTGGTCTGCGTGGCCGTTCCACGAAGGCTGCAATGGATGGCGAAAAAGCAGCTCTTCGTCTTCCCTTTCCGGAAGTTCTTCGAGTTCATCGGGTCCTTCCCGGTCGACCGCGAGGGTGGAGGGCGCGGTGCGATCCGTGCCGCGCTGGCCTTTCTCGCCGAAGGGTGGGCCCTGGGCATCTTCCCTGAAGGCACCCACAGGGGCGCAGGAACCTCGAGAGAAGCCAAGAGCGGGGTCGTCGTGCTCGCAGTCCGCGGCAGCGCCCCCGTGCTGCCGGTCTACGTCGGGAAACTACCCGGACCTCTCGCCCGTCTGCGCGGCGAAAGGCTCCACATATACGTGGGTGAACCCATAGAGCTGGACAGCGCGCTGCGTGGCGGTGCCGCCTACCGCGCGGCGGCGGATGAGATCATGGGCTCTATCTACACCCTTCCGGAACAGCATGCGGCGGACACGCGTTGAACCGGCTCCCCGTGGTCGCCGTCGTCGGGGCGCCGAACGTCGGGAAGAGCTCGCTGGTGAACAGGATCATGCGCCGCCGCGGCTCCGTAGTCTCGGAGCAGCCGGGTACGACGCGCGACAGGGCGTACAACAGGGCCGAGTGGGCCGGCCGGGAGTTCATGCTGGTGGATACAGGCGGGATGGAGCCGCGCGCGAAGGTCGGCCTGGAGGCGCTCGTGACGCTGCAGGCGAGGATCGCGGTCGAGGAGGCGGACGTCGTGCTGCACCTCACAGACGCCAGGTTAGGGACGACGGAGGCCGATGCAGCTATCGCCCGCGAGCTCAGACGGGCCAGAGCGAAGACCGTGCTCGCCGTCAACAAGCTGGATAACCCCGCAGACGATACCGAGCGCCATCGCTTCTACACCTTAGGCGAGGGCGAGCCGCACGCGATATCCGCGTTGCACGGGATCGGCGTCGGTGACCTTCTCGACGTCGTCGTCTCGTTGCTGCCCGAGTACGAACCCGACTCCGAGGACGAACTGCCGGCCCTCACCATCGTGGGCAGGCCGAACGTCGGCAAGAGCACGCTCCTCAATCGTCTTCTAGGTACAGACCGGGCCGTAGTCTCCGAGACGGCGGGTACGACGACCGACGCCGTCGCAGGTGAGATTGAAGTTGAAGTAGAGGGAGAGATAGAACGCTATCTCCTGCTCGATACGGCCGGGGTAAGCAAGGGGGCGAGAAGGGCGCAGGGCGTACCGTACTACTCGTCGCTCAGGACCTCGGAAGCGATACGACGCTCCGACGTTTCGCTGCTCCTTGTTGATGCTGTCGATGGTGTCGTGGCCGGGGACCTGAGGATCGCCAGGGAGATAGAGGAGGCTGGCTCTTCGTGCGGGGTGGTTATCAACAAGCGGGATCTCGTAGGTGCCGAACGGCTGCGGGAGATCGAGGGTCTCATCTCGGCCCGGCTCACCGACCTCAAACCTAGGGCTGTCCACATCTCGGCGCTGACGGGCGCGGGGGTCGATAGGGTCTTGCCTTTCGCGGCCAGGATAGGGCGGGCGTACAGGTTACGGGTGCCCACGCATGAGATCGCCGAGTTCATAAGCGAGGTGGTCGGGCGCAGCGCGCCGCCCAGGGGCGTCAAGATCCGCTACGCCACCCAGACGGGGACGGCGCCACCGAGGTTCACCCTCTTTGCCAGCAGGCCGAAGGCCCTGCCTGAGAGCTACCTACGGTATGTAGAGAACGCGCTGCGGGAACGGTACGGTCTCTGGGGCGTCAGTGTAAGGATAAGGGTCAAGAGCAGCCGATAGGGGGCGATCACGCCCTGTTTTTTAAGGCTCGTGCGACGTGTAAGATAGACTCTGGTAGGGAAAGCAAGGCCTGCACCTTGCTCGCGGCGCCTCCAAGGTGCGCCGTGAAAAACGGAAGGATCGGGAGAGATCATGTTCAACTTGGCGGTGCTGTTCGGTCATGTGAGGCGTGCGTGCTTCAGCCTTATTAGCGGGGGTGGGCTTCGATGAAGGCGGTCATCATGGCGGGCGGGCAGGGCACGCGCCTGAGGCCGCTCACGAGCGACCAGCCGAAGCCGATGATCCCCATCGTGAACGCCCCTTGCATGGAGCATATCGTGGGGTTGCTGGGGCGCCACGGCTTCACGGACATCGCGGTTACGTTGCAGTTCATGCCAGATGAGATCCGGGACTACTTCGGTGACGGTTCTGACTGGGGCGTGGACATGCACTACTCCATCGAGGACGCGCCGGCGGGGACCGCAGGTTCCGTGAAGATGGCCGAGCAGCAACTCGGCCTGCAGGGCGAGCGCCTGCTCATCATCAGCGGCGACGCCCTCACGGACGCCGACCTGAGCCGGCTCGTCGAGTTTCACGAGGAGAAAGGCTCGGAGGCCACGATGGTCCTCAAGAGCGTCGAGAACCCCCTGGATTTCGGTATCGTCATAACTGAGGAGGACGGGCGTATCTCGCGTTTTCTGGAGAAGCCGGCCTGGGGCCAGGTCTTCTCGGATACCGTAAACACCGGGATCTACCTGCTGGAGCCCTCGGTGATGGAGGAGATCCCCGACCCCGAAGAGGGAGAGTACGATTTCTCGAAGGAGCTCTTCCCGAAGCTCCTCGACGCCGGGCGCCCACTCTACGGCTACGTCACGGACGATTACTGGGAGGACATCGGTACCCTGGAGCAGTTCGCGAGCGCGCAGCGCGACGTGCTCGACGGCAAGGTCAAGGGGGTCAGACCTCCTGGCACGCGCCTCAGGGAGAACATCTACGTCGGGCGCAGGGCTCAGGTCGACGACGACGAGCTCGAAGGTCCCGTTGTGATCGGGGAGAACGTGCGCGTCGACGATGGGGCGAAGATCAGCCCCTACTCCGTCATCGCTGACAACGTCGTAATCTCAGCCGGTGCGAGGATAGAGCGAAGCGTTGTCGCCGAGGGAACGTACATAGGGGAGGGGGCCGAGCTCGTCGACACGCTCGTCGGTCGCAACTCCTACGTCCAGGCGCGGGCGCGCATCCTGGAGCGCAGCGCCCTCGGGGACGACGTCATAGTCGGCGAGGGGGCCACCATCGCACCCGAGGTAAAGGTCTATCCGCACAAGACCATAGAGAGCGGGGCCAACGTCACGCAGTCCCTGATCTACGAGACCATGGGGCTGCGGACCGTGTTCAAGCGAGGTATCGTCAGCGGCAAGTTCAACGTTGACGTCACCCCCGAGTTCGTCATCCGACTCGCCTCCTCCTTCGGCACCACTCTAGACCCTGGGGCCGTCGTTACGCTGGGACGCGACTCATCGCTCTCTGCCCAGGTCGCCAAAAGAGCGATGACGGCGGCGCTCCTTGGCACGGGCATCAACATCAGGGACCTGAGGGCCGCGCACGCAGGCGTCGTCCGCCACGACGTGCTCTCCGGCAAGTCTTCCGCCGGGGCCCACGTCCGCGCGGGCGGCGACCCCGACGACGTCGAGATCCTCTTCTTCTCCGCCGACGCGAGCCCGATGACGGAGGGGGATCAGAGGTCCGTCGAGAAGGCTTTCGTGCGCGAGGAGTACCGCAGAGCCCACGGTGGCGAGATTGGCGAGTTGATCTACCCCGGCCGCGTCCTCGAACAGTTCGTGGAGCGCCTGGAGCGCGCCGTGGATAGAGAGAAGACTTCTGGTGCCACCATCGTAGTGGATTTCTGCGGGGGGGTCGCTGGTCTGGTGGCGAGCCGCGTCTTCTCGCGGCTCGGCGTGAGCGCCGTCGTCATGGAAGGCTTCGCCAACGCCAACGCCGTCGGTGAAGTATCGGGGACGAGCCTGGAGGAGAGCATCGAGCGCGTCGCCCGCATCGTGCCGACGGTGAACGCCGCCTTCGGCGCCGTCGTCGGACCCGAGGCCGAATACGTACAGTTCATCGACGATAAGGGCGAGTGGGTTCCGAACGACGTCATGCTCGCCTGCCTCATAGACCAGATGCACCCGCAGAGAGCCGTGCTCCCGATCAACCTCAGCCGCGGGTACGAGGAGCTCGTCGAAGCTGGCGGTGGTTCCGTCGAGGTGAGCCGAACAGGGCTCGGCAACCTCGCCATAAAGGCTGCGGAGGTCAGGGCGGACTTCGCCTCCCTCGCCGACGGCCGCTACATCTTACCCGCCTTCCTGCCCGCTCCCGACTGCTTTATGACGATAGCCCGCGTCCTCGAGGTGTTCCGCGAGACGCCCCTCTCGCAGGCGCGCAAGAAGTTCGGGGACTCCTTCGGAAACGTCGTGCGCGAACGTATCGAGTGCCCGTGGTCGGCCAAAGGGCGCGTGATGCGCGGCCTCGCGGAGAAGTTCGGCGGTGACCCCGACGCAATCCTCACCGAGGGCGTGCTGCTCAACGTCGAGGACGGCTGGGTCCTCATGCTCCCGGATCCCGACAGCCCGATGTTCTACGTCTACGCCGAGGCCGAAGACGGCGATGGAGAGCGGATTATGGGCGAGTACGTCGACCTCGTGAAGTCTCTGATCGAAGATCAGGCAATGCTCTCAAGCTGAGTGCTCTTAAGCTGAGATTGCGCTTCAGGTTCAGGTCAAGTTATACTTCGACCATGGACGATTCAGGGTTGCCCCGGGGATTCGACTGGGAGGAAGCCGAGGACATCACCGCCCTCTCCGAAGAGGCGCTCAGGGGCAGGCTCGAAGCTCTCTGTGAAGAGGAGCGCGCCCTCAGTTACAGGCGGCGTCTTTTGCAGGGGAGGATAGATCTGATCCGGGCCGAGCTCGTGGGGCGGGGCGCGGTCGCGCTCTCGCCCGAGGATCTCGCGCGGGTCTTGCTCGGCGACGTTCCCGAGGGGCGCGGATGAGGGTGTGTCCTGTGTGTGGGGCCGAGGTGTCTGCGAATATGAAGTTCTGCGCTGAGTGCGGGACCAAGCTGGACACGGGCCAGAGCACCGTCTCCTACGCGCCGAGCTTCGGCGAAGAGCTTGAGCCCGCCACCGCGGGCGGTGCCGAAGGCGCGTCCCTCATCGAGCTCGACCAGGTAGAGGGCACGGCGGGACGCAGGATGCACGACCTCAGCGACGAGGTCGTCACGGTCGGCCGTGGCCAGGAGAGCAGCATCTTCCTCGACGACGTCACCGTCTCGAGGAAACACGCCGAGATCGTGCGCGAAGACGGCGGTTACAGGATACGCGACGTAGGAAGCCTGAACGGGACTTACGTCAACCGCGTCAGGGTAGACGCGGTCGACCTTCGCAACGGCGATGAGATACAGGTAGGGAAATACCGGTTCAGGTTCGTGTTCTCCTAACAACAGAGAGAGCGGACACTGTAGTCGAGAGAGTGGGAGTGAAAAGGGTGGAGAACGGCGGTATCAATCAAGGGACCAACGACGGTTACACCGACACGAGCGAGGACTACCCGCGCGAGAGGTTCAGCGCCACCAAAGACAGCTTCACCATCGGTGAGGTCGTCGAACGCCTGAGGCCCGAGTTCCCGACCCTCTCGGTCAGCAAGATCCGCTACCTCGAACGCAGGCGTCTGATCAACCTGAGCCGCACGCGCGGTGGATACAGGCTGTTCTCGTCCCAGGACATCGAGCTGCTCAGGTACATCCTGACGCTTCAGGACAAGGAGTATCTGCCGCTCAAGGTGATCAAGAAGCGTATCGAAGGAGGAGGTGCGCTCACGGCGAGCGACTCGGCGGGGGACCTCTCTCGCGTCCTCGAAGAGAGGACGTATACCCGCGAGGAACTGGCCGATACCCTGGAGACGGAGCCGCGCTTCGTCGAAGAGCTGATAAGCGTTGGTGTGATCGGACGCAGCGGCGAACTGACGCAGCGCGACGCGGAGATCGCACGCATGGCCCTTGAGATGGCGAAGTACTCGATACAACCCCGCCACCTCCGCGGCATCATGGCCGCCGTCGACCGCGAGGCCGCCCTGTTCAAGCAGGTGGTGAACCCGGATCTGCGCAGCGGGGACGACGGACGTGTGGGCGACGCGATGAACAAGGCGCGCCACCTCGCAGCGGTCGACTCGCGCATGAAGGAGCTGATGATGGCGAACGTCATAGACAGCTTCGCCCCGTGACGGAGTCCGCACGCGCTACCGCCGCCAGGGAGCTCCAGGATCACATCCGTACCGTCACGGACTTCCCGCGCCCCGGCATCTCCTTCAAGGACATAACCCCTCTCATAGAGGACGGCCGTGCCCTGCACACGGCCGTCGACGCCCTCGCCCAGGCCACAGACGGCATCTCCTACGACCGCATACTCTCCGCGGAAGCCCGCGGCTTCGTCTTCGGTACGGCCCTGGCCTATCGCGCTAAAAAGGGCCTGATCCTGGCCCGCAAACCCAACAAGCTCCCCCGTGAGACCATCTCGGCCACCTACGAGCTCGAGTACGGCACCGACGCCCTCGAAGCCCACGCGGACTCGATCCCCGAAGGTACGAGCGTCCTCGTCGCAGACGACCTTCTCGCTACCGGCGGTACAGCCCGCGCCATGTGCCAACTCGTCGAGAACGCAGGCGGCACGGTCGCCGGCGTCGCCTTCTTGATAGAGCTCGGCTACCTGCAGGGCCGCGAGAAGCTCCGCCCTTACAGGGTCGTCTCCCTCATAACCTACGATGACCCGGAAGACTAACCTCCCAGAACCAATACGCGACACAACCCCGTCTACCCAACCCATCCCACCACACCCCGAACGCCTCATCGCAGTCTATCTCCGTACCCTCACCAGCCCTCAGACGATAAAGACCTATAATACAGAACTGTCAATGTTCATCTCCTATCTGGGGAGTAAGATGGGGAAGAGGCTCGAGGAGTTGAGTGCGGAGGACATCTCCCTCTATCGGGAGCATCTCATCACGACCTATGCTGCGGCTACGGCGGCCAAGAAGCTCGCCGTGCTCAGGCGGTTTTTAATCTTCACTTACATGGCGGGTGCGACGAAGGTGAACCCTGAGTCGTTGCGCTTTTTCGCAAAGAGCCCGCGTGTACGCCAGGACCCGGCCTACAACGTGCTGACTGAGGAAGAGCTCTTGCGCATGCTGAACGCCGCCCGCGCCGCCAACTACCGCGACTACGTCATGCTCGCCGTCATGGCCGGGTGTGGGCTCAGGGAGGCCGAGGTCGTCGGGATCAGGATTGGGGACTTCCGGGAGGCGGCGTCGGACCAGGTCCTCCTGCGCATCCTCGGCAAGGGCGACAAGGTACGCAACGTGCCGATCTCACCCGACCTCTGGCGTCTCGTGCAGCGCTACGTCCTGCTGAGTGGGCGTAGCTTCACCTCGCACCCCGACTCGCGCAAACCCCTCTTCACCTCCAGGGTCGGGAAGGACAAACCCCTCACCACCCGCTCCGTCCAGAACATAGTCAAGAAATACGTCAGGGCCGCCGGCATCACCAAGGCCATCTCACCCCACTCCATACGCCACACAGTAGGCACCAACATGGCCGTCAACGAGGCGCCCCTGCTCGTTATCCAGCAGTTCCTGGGCCACTCCGACCCAAAGACGACCATGCGATACATCCGCCGCGCGGAAGAGCTAGCCACGCGGGCTTATCAATATAATACGTTACCACTATAGTTAGGATCCCAGGCTCTGTTTCAGGGGTGTTCGCTGCCCGTCGTCAGTGCGAGGAGTTCTTCGGCTCGGGCCGCCGCTCGTTCGACGATGGTCTCGAGTAGTCTCTGGCCGCGTTCGAGGGTCGCTCCTTCCGGATCGTTCGAGCCGTCGGAGAGTGCGGGATTGACGCCTATGTACTTCCCGGAGGTCTCGCGGCGGCGGAGCAGGTGCTCGGTCTCCCCGGTGTAGAAACGGTGGAGCGAGCCGTCGGTCTCGAAGATCATATCCAGGGCGACGAGGTCGGGCCGGATCGCCAGCAGCAGAGACGTCTCCCCTCCGGCTGCGTGTTCAAGTGGGTAGTCGAGGTCGGAAGCGAGTTCCTGGTCCGTCAAAAGGAGCCAGCCCTTCGTCGGGTTCGCGCGCAGGAACTCCTCACCCGTCTTGCGGATTTCCGCGATATTGTGCTCCATCGACCAGTGGCCGCTCAGGACGACGATAGCTTCGAACCCGCGCCGGCGCATCGCCTCGTAGACGTCGAGCAGCAGGTTTCTGAAGGTCTCGGGGCGTAGCCAGAACATGTTGCCAGGCACGTGGTAGCGTTCTCCCCGCTCGATACCGCCGGTCAGGTAGGTGCCATCCGGAAGATCCTTACGCCAGTCGGCGGACCAGTAAATCGGTGGTACGACGAGCCCGCCCGAGCGCCTGGCTGCCTGGACGCAGATGGCGTGTGCCTTAAGCGCATCCAGGCCCACGGCGCTGTGTTCGCCGTGCCACTCGAGCGTCCCCAGCGGCAGGTAGCAGAGCGGCGCCTCGGCCATCGCGGATGCTATCTCCCAGGGGAACATCTCTTCGAACCGGACCTTCCGTTGCGTGTTCGTCATCTCGTGTCGTCGCCCGCTGGCCTCTGATCAGCCACGGCTAGAGAGCTGTTGCCCGGTGCGGCGGCCAGGCTCGAAATCTTCCGAGGAGAAGACCCGACTTCCTTCATGGCGTCGTCGTACAGGGCTGCTCCCCTCACTCGTCAGTGCGGAGATCTCGGTCACCGGGGAGTCTGATAGAGAAAGTGGAGCCCTTCCCGATCTCACTCTCGACGGCGAGACTTCCCCCGTGGGCTTCTGCGATCTGACGCGCTATCGAGAGGCCGAGACCGGCGCCGCGCGTCGAGCGGGCCGCGTCCGCCCTGAAGAAACGCTCGAAGATGTAAGGGATCTGCTCCCGGGGCACGCCCATCCCCGTGTCCGAGACATCGAGCCTTACCAGGCCGTTCTGGCGGGAGGTGCTCACGGTGATCTTACCGCCTTCTGGCGTGTATTTGAAGGCGTTGTCGACGAGGATAGAGACTGCCTGCTCGATACGCTCCCTGTCGAAGCGGGCGAGCACGGGCTCTCGGGCCGGTAGGTGGCGTATGGATGGTCCTGCGGCGAGCTTCGACGCCTCTACCGCCTCCTCAGCCAGGGCGTCCAGGTCGTGGAGCCGGGGGGTCAGAGGGGCGCCTTCGTCGCCCTTCGCGAGGGAGAGTAGATCTTCGACGAGCTTCTTCATGTGCCTGGCTTCTTTGTGGATCGTCGCCGCGCCCTCACGGGTGGTCTCGGGATCTTCGAAACCCCACTCGGTGAGCATGCGGGCGTATCCTTCTATGGACGTGAGCGGCGTGCGCAACTGGTGGCTCGCGTCTGCGACGAAGCGGCGCTGGTGCGCGAGGGCCTCCTCGCGGCGCGTAAAAGCCGCCTGCAGGCGGCTGAGAAGGTCGTTCGTGGTGGCGGCGAGCCTGCCCACCTCGTCCTTCGGGTGTTGCACGGGAACCCGCTTCGAGAGGTCCCCTGCCGTGATACCGCGCGCAGAGGCAACGACCCTGTCCACGGGTGAGAGCGCCGCGCGGGCGAGCAGGTAGGCCCCGAGTGCAGATACGAGGAGGGCTATGAAGATCGTCGCGGTGAGCAGAGCCGCGAACGTCGAGACGGTGTCCCCCGCCTCCTCGTAGGACTTGCCGACCTCGATCACGCTCGCATCGATGGGGAAGGGGATCCTGGCCGCCTCCCCGAAGATGGGCGAGGTGCCGCCCGACTCAGACCCACGCCGTTCCCTCGCTAGCGCCTTGTAGAGGTACGGTGAGCGAGAGAGGCTCCCTGGGTCGGGAGGGTCTACAGGCACCGCGTAGACGTAGCCCATCTCGCCCGGCGACACCTCGGCCTGCCCGTCAACCGGTTTGCCGCCCTCGACGGCAGCCCGCCAGAACGGCTCTCCCGAGCTGCCCGTGGGCCCTGTATCTACGGTGCGGGCCAGGATCCTGCCTTCCCTATCGCGCACGACGACGAAGACGCCCTCCAGGGTGAGCCGGTCGACGTCGCCCGTGCTGAGGGACTGGCCCATCTCCACCGTACGGGCGACGCTGGCCGCCCTCTCGCGCACGGTGTACTCGACGCCGGAGAAAAGGGCATCGCGCACCAGGAGGAAGACGGAGACCCCGAGCAGGGCCAGTATCGTGGCCATAACCAGGGCGTTGAAGACTGTCAGACGCCACCTTATGGGCATTCTCTAGCTCTCCCTGAGCGCGTACCCGGCACCCCTGATGGTCCGGATCAAAGCCACCTCGCCGGCGGCGTCCAGCTTCTTGCGCAGGTATCCGACGTAGACGTCTACGACGTTGGTCTCCACACCGGACTCGTGTCCCCACACTCTGCTGAGAAGGAGGCTGCGCGAGAGGACGCGCCTGGGGTTACGCGCCATGAACTCGAGGAGCTCGTACTCCCTGGCGGTAAGCTCTATGCGCCGCTTACCCCTCCAGATGTCCCGGCTCGCGGTGTCTATGCTGAGGTCCGCGATCTGGAGCACCTCGTCTTCCTCGGTCCGCCTGAGCAATGCCCCCAGGCGGGCGAGTAGCTCCTCCGTGCTGAAGGGCTTCGTGAGGTAGTCGTCTGCGCCGAGGTTGAGGCTGTGGACCTTGTCGGGGATGGCGTCGCGGGCCGTGAGCATGAGGATCGGGACCCTGCTCCCTCGCTGCCGCAGCGTCTTCAGGACGCCTACGCCGTCCAGGCCGGGAAGCATTATGTCCAGAACGACGACTTCGGGATCGAACTCTCCGATGGCGTCGAGCCCGTTCTCGCCGTCGTAGGCGCAGCGGATTACCAGGCCGCTGTGTTCGAACTCTAGTTCGAGCAGCCTGGCTATGGAGCGGTCGTCTTCGACGACCAGAACGCGGGTTCCTGGCTTCATAGTCTCCTGTGAGTTCCCGCTCCCATTCTACTCGACCGTACCTGCCCGGCCACATACAAAGTCTACGTCCCTATTCTAAGAATTCGCTAAGAGAGGAGCGGAGATTCTCACCGAATTCTTAAGCGCTTCTCACGTAGTTCTTAGGAGAGAGGTAGATGATGTGATCGGGGCGATGATCTATCCGTACCGATTGTATGAGAAGCCGGCTCTCTTTCACCCGCTCGGGAGGAGGGCTCCCGTCGGAAGCATCTCTCTGGCGTAGTGAAGTAAAGGAGGCGCAGCGTGAAATTGCGTGGTGAGTTTGCGGGCCAGGTACTCCCGTTCCGCCGGAGGATGTCCCGGATGGACTTCCTGAGGCTGGGCGGCGCCGGTCTGGCCGGGGCAACCTTGCTAGGTACCGCGGCTTGCGGCAGCGTCTTCCAGGGCGGCCAGCAGGGTGGCGGTGGTGGCGACCACAAGTCCATCGCCTTCAACCTCGACGATACCATCCGCGACCTCGACTCCACGACAACGACCGACTCGGTCTCCTCCGACGTCCTCTTGAACGTGATGTCTGGCCTCTACAGGCTCGACGCCGACACGCAGCCTGTACCGGATCTCGCGAGGGACGTGCAGATCAGCCCCGACAAGCTCACCTACACCTTTACTCTGCGCGACGGGATAAAGTGGTCGAACGGAGATCCCGTAACTTCCCAGGACTTCAAGTACGCCTGGCTTAGGGCCCTTGATCCCAAGACGGCAGGACAGTACGCCTACATCATTACCTCGTTTGTGAAGGGCGCAACGGAGTTCAACTCAGGCAAGGGCAGCGCCGATGACGTCGCAATAGACGCCCCAGATGACAAGACGCTCAAGGTAACGTTGGTCGCCCCTTCGCCGTTCTGGTTGGGCCTTGCGGCCTTCTTCACCTACCTGCCCCAGCAGCGCACATTCGTGGAGACGCAAGGGGATAACTACGCCCAGAGCGCCGATGCTCTCCTCTACAACGGCCCCTACCTCCTCACGGAATTCGACCCGACCAAGGGCGTCACCATGGTCAAGAACGAGGACTACTGGGACGCTGATAACGTCAGCATTCAGAAGGTAGAGGGTAGGATCGTCAAGGAGCTAGACACCGCCGTCAACCTCTACGAGTCGGGTGAGCTCGACGTGCAGGGTATAGATGGTGAATACGTGGACGAGTACAAAAACTCGCCCGAGTACCATACGATCACGTTCTTCGCCACCTTCTACATGGTCGGCAATCAAGAGCTGGACGTTTTCAAGGACTTGAATATCCGCAGGGCCATCCAGATCGGCTACGACAGGGACGCGCTGGTAAACAAGATCCTCAAGAATGGCTCGCCCGCCGCGACCGGGCTCATCCCGGACGGTATAGACGGCCCGGGAAACCAGACCTTCCGCGAGGCTCAAGGGCCGACCCAGCCCGACTTCGACCCGAAGAAGGCCAGGGAGCTCTTCCAGAAGGGCATACAAGAGATTGGCTCCAACCCGACCATAGAACTGCTCTCCTACGACGACAGCACCTCACGCGACATCGCAACGTTCCTTCAGTCGCAGTTCAAGGACAACCTCGGGGCGAAGGTAAACATCAAGGTCCAGCCCTTCGACAGGAAGCTTGAGCTAGAAGAGAACGGTGACTTCCAGCTAAGCTGGCAGGCTTGGATCGCCGACTACAACGATCCTATGACCTTCATGGAGCTCTTCGAGACCGATAACGCTTTCAACACCTACAAGTACTCGAACGAGCGCTACGACGAGCTCGTCTCCGGGGCCAGGGATGAACTTGACGAAGACAGGCGCATGAACATGATGCTCGAGGCTGAGAGGGTGCTGATCTCAGAGGACGCAGGATGCGCGCCGATGTTCTTCCAGGGGGCGGCCAGGCTCCAGAAACCCTTTATCATCAGGTTCGTCTGGCAGCCCTACGGCGGCGGCAGAGACGTGAGCCTCTGGCGGGTAAAGGGGTAGTGAGCCGGGAGGTCGGGTCAGTGTTTGTAAGGATCGTGAAGTGCGTACTCTTTTATAGTCGCCGAGATCCAGTCCTTCTCCGTCTCGATGTACTCTGAGATAGCGCGTCCGAAGGCTGGATCCCGGATCCTGTGTGCGCTGTAAGTGATGGAGGGTAGAAAGCCGCGCGCGAGCTTGTGCTCGCCCTGGGCGCCGGCCTCAAAGAGCGTGAAGCCCTTCTCGATGGCGTAGTCGATGGCCTGGTAGTAGCACAGCTCGAAGTGCAGATTCCGCCGCTCTTGTGAGGCTCCCCAGTGGCGGCCGAAGAGCGAGCGACCTTTGAAGAAGAAGAGCGCGCCTGCCACGGGACGACTGTTGGCGTCGCGCGCGAGGATTAGCAGGGTGCGATCCCGCATTGTGCGGAAGACTTCATTGAAGAAGCGACCGTTGAGGTAAGGTACGCCCCACTTGCCGTCGAGTGTGGCCAGGTAGAACCTGTGCATTAGCGCGGCGTGCTCGGGGAGTAGGGCCTCTCCCGTGAGACGTTCGATCACGAGCTCCTCACCCTCCAGCTGGCGGCGCTCGCGTGAGATCTGACGCCGCCGATTGCCGGATAAAGCCCCCAGATAGTCGGAGAAGGCCTCGTAGCCGCGGTTGTGCCAGTGAAACTGCAGAGAATGCCTCACCTGGAACCCACGCCCCTCGAACTCGCCTAGCTCCTCCTCTGGCACAAAGAGCGCGTGCGAGGAGCTGACCCCCTGGTCGTCACCGAGGTCCTCTGCAGCGTCGAGCAAAGCGTTTTTTATCCTCGCGCGCGTCGCACTGTCCGCGCGAGGGTCCACGAGGAGCTTGGGACCCGTCGCCGGGGTGAAGGGCACGGCGGCGACGAGCTTGGGATAATAGGAGAGGCCGTACTGCTGATAAGCCCGCGCCCACTCCCAGTCAAAGATGTACTCTCCGTAGGAGTCCGTCTTGATGTATAGACAGAGCGCGCCGAGAAGGCGTCCTCCCTCCCTGCACACCAGGTAGGCGGGAGACCACCCACTTCTCCGGCCGATGCTCCCCGAGCGCTCCAGCGCTCGCAGAAACTCGAAATCGAAGAACGGGAAGTCCGGCGGCTCCAGACCACGCCACGTTCCCGGATCCAACCCCTCTATCCCCCAGTGCCGCTCGACCCGCATCATCCCCAGTCCGAAACCCCTCTAGATCGCTGACCAGAAGCAAATATTGTACCTTCACCTATCCATAGCTCCCCGTAAAAACGACATAATACTCCGCACAACTCATAATGAAGTAAGGAGGTCCCCACGAAGAGAGGGCTACGTGATGGCCCTAGGAGCCGATGATAGAGTGTGATGTCTCTGGGGACTTAGAGGAGGTGGCGTACTTGAGAGCGATGGTCCTGGACGCTCCAGGCGAGCCTTTGCGGGCTGCTGAGGTACCCGTGCCGGAACCTTCTGTGGGAGAGCTTCTGTTGCGGGTCCGCTCCTGCGCCGTGTGCAGGACGGATCTGCACGTCGTGGACGGCGAGCTGCCTGACCCCAAGTTGCCCCTGATAGCGGGGCACCAGATCGTCGGTACCGTGGAGAAGGTCGGTGGGGGAGCCGGCGGCTTTGCGGTGGGGGACAGGGCGGGCGTTC
>CADDZK010000021.1 GCA_902812425.1 Actinomycetota bacterium | reverse complement strand
ACGAGGAGATCTTCAGGCGACCCTACGGGACGGTGCTCGTTACAGGGCCGACTGGTAGCGGCAAGTCCACAACCCTCTACGCAACCCTGGAGGAGCTTAATACCCCCGAGAAGAACATCATCACCGTCGAGGATCCCGTCGAGTACAGGATGCGAGGCATCAACCAGATACAGGTCAATTCCAAGGTAGGCCTCACGTTCTCCTCAGGTTTGAGGAGCATCCTGCGTGCAGACCCCGACGTCGTGATGATCGGGGAGATAAGGGACCAGGAGACCGCCAAGACCAGCGTCGAAGCCGCCCTGACGGGACACCTCGTCCTCGCCACGCTGCACACCAACGACGCCCCCGCGGCGGTGACGCGCCTCGTAGAGATGGGCGTAGAGCCATTTCTTACGGCATCGGCGGTTGACTGCGTTATAGCCCAGAGGCTTGCGAGGAGGCTCTGCGAGAGGTGCAAGCGGCCCGTGGAGGTAGAAGAAGCGACCCTCGAAGAGATCGGGTTCCCCTTCTCCCGCTTCGGCGGGGGAGACCTGTACTTCCACGAAGCTGTGGGCTGTGAGCGGTGTGGGGGGACGGGGTACAGGGGACGCATAGGCATCTACGAGATGATGGTCGTCAGCGGGCAGATAAAAGAGATGATCCTGAGGCGGGTCTCGACGGATGAGGTGAGCCGCGTGGCCGAGGCCGAGGGCATGGCCAGGCTAAGGGAGGACGGCCTCATAAAGGCAGCGAGGGGCGTAACGACCATAGAGGAGGTCCTGCGCACCGTGGTCTAGGGAGCAAGGACCTCCTCTATGGTCGTGCCGATAATCTCAGTACGATAGATGGAGGGAAGATGATACAGACAGGGCTCAACGACTACCTCTTCGACGCCATCAGGCTAGGCGCGAGCGACCTGCACATAACCGTGGGGTTGCCGCCGATGGTTCGTGTCAGCGGCCAGGTACAGCCGCTCGACTACGAGCCCTTCACCCCCAACGTGACGAGGGAGTTGATCTACGACATCCTCTCGAACGAGCAGCGCCAGCGCCTGGAGAACGACTGGGAGCTGGACTTCAGCTATACCCTGCCACGTACCGCCCGCTTCAGGGTAAACGTGTACTTCCAGAAGGGCGCTCTAGGCGCCGCGTTCAGGACGATCCCGCACGATATAAAGAGCCTCGGCGAGCTCGGGCTACCCCAGGCGGTCAAGGATCTGACCGAGAAGCCAAGAGGTCTCGTGCTCGTGACGGGACCGACGGGCAGCGGCAAGTCGACGACGCTCGCCTCCATGATCGACAGGATCAACGAGACGCGTAGCGAGCACATCATGAGCGTCGAGGACCCCATAGAGTTCCTCCACAGCCACAAGAAGTGCATCGTCAACCAGCGCGAGGTCAACCAGGACACCAAGAGCTTCGCCCAGGCGCTAAAGCACGTCCTCAGGCAGGACCCCGACGTCATACTCGTCGGCGAGATGCGCGACCTCGAGACCATCTCGCTCGCCGTAACGGCGGCCGAGACGGGGCACCTCGTCTTCGGCACGCTTCACACCCAGGACGCCCCCCAGACGGTGGACAGGATCATCGACGTCTTCCCGCCCCACCAGCAGGACCAGATCAGGACGCAGCTTGCGAACGCGTTGCAGGGCGTCATCACCCAGACGCTCATACCGCGGCGCGACGGGAGCGGCAGGGCCGTCGCGGCCGAGGTGCTCGTCCCCACTCCCGGCGTGAGGAACCTCATCAGGGAGGGCAAGAACCACCAGATCTACTCAGCCATGCAGACGGGCGGCAAGTTCGGGATGCAGACCATGGACGCGGCCCTTGTGGATCTCTTGCGGCGTGGGATCATCTCGCGCGAAGAGGCCGAGAAGCGCTCCTCCAACCCCGAGGAGCTCAGGCGCCTCGCGGGGGCGTCCGCTGTCGGGGCCGGGGCCGGCGGGTACACCAGCTTCAGGAAGTAAGGGAGACGGAAAGTGACGACGTTCACCTACAGAGTTCGCACCCGCCAGGGCGAGATCGTCGAGGATCAGATCGAGGGCGACGACAGGATGGCTGTCGCCTCCGAGCTGCGCCAGCAGGGGCTCCTCGTTATAGACATAAAGGAACAGAGCGTCGCCAGCAAGGACATCCTCGAGCCCTTCAAGAAGGTCAAACTAGACGACCTCGTCGTCTTCAGCCGGCAGTTCGCCACCATGATCAACGCAGGACTCCCTATAGTGCGCTCGCTCTACGTACTCTCCGAGCAGACCGACAACCCGAAGCTCGGGGAGGTAATAGTGCAGGTGCGCAAGGATGTCGAGGCGGGCCTCGCCCTCTCGGAGGCGCTCGACAAGCACCCTAAAGTGTTTTCCCGCCTCTACGTCGAGATGGTGAGGGCCGGAGAGATCGGGGGCATCCTCGACGGCGTGCTGCTACGGATAGCGGACCAGCTCGAGGGCGATCAGGAGCTCAGGCGCAAGGTGAAGAGCGCGATGACCTATCCCACGGTAGTCCTTATCCTGGCCATACTCGCCGCCTCGTTCATGCTGATCTTCATAGTGCCCATCTTCGCCAAGATGTTCGAGGACCTGGGCGGGACGCTGCCTCTCCCCACGCGGATCGCGATGGGTATCTCAGATGTCCTGACAAGCATCTACGGAGTGCTAGTGTACGGCGGGATGATAGGCGGGGTCGTCGCGTTCCTCAGGTGGAAGAATACGGAGCAGGGCCGCAAGGTCTGGGGGCGGGCCTCGCTCAGGATACCGGCCAAGATAGGGGACGTGATCCAGAAGGTCGCTCTCGCCCGCTTCGCCAGGACCCTCGGAACCCTCACCGCCGCTGGCGTTCCCATCTTGCAGGCTATAGAGATAACCGCGAGCTCATCGGGCAACTGGGTAATCGAGAACGCCCTGCTGAAGACCAGGGAGGCTATCAGGGAGGGCATCCCGATCTACAGGCCGCTCGAAGACGAGCCCGTCTTCCCGCCGATGGTGACGCGCATGATCGCCGTCGGAGAGGAGACGGGGGACATAGACGGCATGCTCACCAAGATAGCCGAGTTCTACGAGTCCGAGGTCGACGCCACGGTAAAGGCGCTGACCTCGATCATAGAGCCCTTGATGATCGTGGTAGTCGGCGGCATCGTCGGCGGCATCATAATCGCCATGTACCTGCCCATGTTCAAGATATTCGAGCTCGTCAAGTAATTCTCCCGGCGCTCTGACCACCGAGTTCCCAGAGGCCCCGAGCAGGGTTTGATCTACGGCCCTCGATGGTAAGGAGCGCTTATGCTCCAGGGCTCGGGGCCACTCTGGGGTATCGAGGTGTAGACTGAAAGAACAGGATGGACTACCGTCCCTGTATTGGGCTTCGTAAGGAGGCAATCGTGAACGAGCGTTTGGCGAAGATGCGGGAGCTGGGGCAGGCGCCGTGGGTTGACGAGATCTCGCGCGAGGACATAAAGAACGGCGGTCTGAAGCAGATGATAGACGACGGGATCGTGGGCGTCACCTCGAACCCCGCCATCTTCCAGAAGGCCATCGCGGGCTCCGACCTCTACGACGAGCAGCTTCAGGAGCTCGCCCGGAGAGAGGACGACCCCAAGGAGATGTTCTGGGCCATCGCCAGGGACGACATCAGGGACGCCTGCGACATCTTCATGCCCGTCCACGAGGAGACTGGGGGACAGGACGGGTTCGTCTCGTTGGAGGTCGAGCCCGACGTAGCCTACGACATCCAGGCCACCATAGACGAGGCCACCAGGCTGCACGAGATGGTCGACAGGCCCAACCTCTTCGTCAAGATACCAGCCACGTTGCAGGGGGTTGTCGCGATAGAGGAGATGATCTCGCGGGGCAAGTCCATAAACGTCACCCTGATCTTCTCCCTGGAGCGCTACAGGGAGGTCGCCCGCGCCTACATCCGAGGGATACAGAGGCTTGTGGAGAACGGAGGCGATCCCTCCGGCGTACGCTCGGTGGCGAGCTTCTTCGTCTCCAGGATAGACGTGGAGGCGAACAAGCGGCTCGAGGAACTGGGGGCCGACGATCTCAAGGATGAGCTCGCCATAGCCAACGCCAAGCTGGCCTACCAGGTCTACAAGCAGGTCTTCGGCGGCGCCCGGTGGCGCTCTCTGGAGGAGAAGGGCGCCAACAGGCAGCGGCTCCTCTGGGCTTCGACCTCAACCAAGGACCCCGACCTCCCCGACACCATCTACGTGGACAACCTCGTCGGGCCTGAGACCGTGAACACCATGCCCAAGAAGACCATAGAGGCGGTCATGGACCACGGCGAGATAAGGCCCACCCTGGAGGAGGGCGTCGAGGAGGCCAAGGAACTCCTCGGACGGCTCCGCGAGGCCGGCATGGACTACGAAGACGTTACAGATACGCTGGAGCAGCAGGGCATCGAGAAGTTCACCGAACCCTTCAACGAGATGCTCGAGGAGATAGAGAACAAGAGCCGTCAACTGGTGAGTTAGGCTTCAGGTATCAGCCGTCAGCTTTTTCTGATACCTGAAGCCTGATACCTGCCGACCGGAGGGAGGCAACACATGGACATCGGGATCTGGGGCATGGGGCGGATGGGCTTCAACATGGTGCGCCGCCTCGTGGACAAGGGCGACCACCGCGTCATCGCCGGCAACCGCTCGCCAGGGAAGGTGGACGAGGCCGTCGAGCACGGGGCCGAGGGCGCCTACAGCGTGGAGGAGTTCGTAGAGAAGCAGGGGTCTCCGAGGGTCCTGTGGACCATGCTCCCCGCTGGGGACGTGACCGACGACATGATCCATAAGTTCACCGAACTCGCCGACGAAGGCGACATCATCGTCGACGGGGCCAACTCCTATTTCAGGGACTCGGTGGCGAGGGCGAGAGAGGTCAGGAACGCCGGTCTCAGGTGGCTCGACGCCGGGGTCTCCGGCGGCATCTGGGGCTACGACGTGGGCTACTGCACGATGATAGGGGGTGACGCGGACGCCTTCGAGCACGTCGAGCCAGCCTTCAAGACCCTGGCACCCGAGAACGGCTACGCTTTCCTCGGGGACGCCGGCGCGGGCCACTTCGCCAAGATGGTCCACAACGGCGTCGAGTACGGGATGCTCCAGGCCTACGCCGAGGGGTTCGAGATCCTTCAGAAGTCCCGCTACGACTACGACCTGAGAGCCCTCTCGAGCCTGTGGAACCAGGGCAGCGTCGTCCGTAGCTGGCTACTCGAGCTCGCAGAGAGCGCCTTCGAGAAGGACGCCAACCTTGACAGCATCAGCGGCTACGTCGAGGACTCCGGCGAGGGCCGCTGGACGGTCCTCGAGGCGATAGAGGAGGACGTGCCGGCCAACGCCATAGCGGGCTCCCTCTTCGCCCGCTTCGCCTCCCGCCAGGACGACTCCTTCGCCATGAAGGTCATAGCCGCCCTGCGCGGCGAGTTCGGAGGACACGCCATCAAAGAGGCCGCAACGGAGCACGAGCAGTAGGCGCCGACGATGGCCGATACGCAAGTTCTACAAAACGTCCTCAGAGACGAGCAGAGGCTCCCGCGTGTACCCGAGCCTGGTGTCATGGTGATCTTTGGCGCCTCAGGAGACCTGACCTCCCGCAAGCTCGTCCCAGCCCTCTACGACCTCGCGGCCCAGCGCAGGCTGCCGCTCGAGTTCGCCGTCGTCGGCATCTCGCGGACAAAGATGAGCCACGACGAGTTCAGGGGCAGGCTCCGCAAGGCGCTGGAGGAGCAGCGCCCCGGAGAGGTCTCCGACGACGTCTGGGAGTCTTTCGCGGGCGGCATCTTCTACATGCCCGGCGACTCGAAGAAGACCGAGACCTACGGCGAGCTCAAGGAGCTTCTAAAGAAGCTGGATAGCGAGCGGGGGACGCAGGGCAACAGGGCCTTCTACCTCTCGTCGTCGCCCTCGCTCTTCCCCGCCATCGTCGAGCGCCTGGGAGAGGCCGGCATGAACAAGAGCGATGACGGCGGTTGGTCGCGGCTCGTCGTGGAGAAGCCTTTTGGGCGAGATCTGGAGAGCGCGCAGGAGCTCAACTCCGAGCTTCAGCGGTACTTCGACGAGAGCCAGATCTACCGCATCGACCACTACCTCGGCAAGGAGACCGTACAGAATATCCTGGCCCTGCGGTTCGCCAACGGGATCTTCGAGCCGATCTGGAACCAGCACTACGTCGATCACGTCCAGATCACGGTCGCGGAGGACATAGGCGTAGGCACCCGCGGGGCTTTCTACGAGGAGGCCGGCGCCCTGCGCGACATCGTCCAGAACCACGTGATGCAGGTCCTGTGTCTGACGGCGATGGAGCCGCCCGTCGCCTTCGACGCCGAGTCGGTGCGCGAGGAGAAGGTGAAGGTCCTCAAAGCCGTCCGCCCCATCCCAGAGGACGAGGTCGATAACTACGCGGTGCGCGGCCAGTACGAGAGGGGCTGGGTATGGGGCGAGGAGGTCCCTGGCTACCGCGAGGAGGAGAACGTAGATCCGGAATCTGTGACCGATACCTACGTCGCGCTCAAGGTCTTCGTGGACAACTGGCGCTGGGCGGGGGTGCCCTTCTACATAAGGGCCGGCAAGAGGATGCCGAAGAAGGCTACGGAGGTCGCGATCCAGTTCCATTCCTCTCCCCACACGCCCTTCGCCCGCGATGACACGGAGGGCCTCGAACCGAACGTCCTCGTCGTGCGGGTCCAGCCCGAGGAGGGTCTCTCTTTAAAGATCGGGGCCAAAGTCCCGGGCTCGGGCTTTGAGGTCAGCTCCGTGAACATGGACCTGCTCTACGGGACGGCCTTCCTGGAAGAAGCCCCCGACGCCTACCAGCGTCTCCTCCTCGACCTGATGCTCGGCGATCCCACCCTGTTCATCCGGGCCGACGAGGCAGAGGGCGCGTGGAAGATACTCGACCCCGTGATGGACCACTGGTCCGAGAAGCGGGAGATCTCTCTCTATCCGGCGGGGACCTGGGGACCGCAAGAGGCCGAAGCGCTCCTCGAGCGTGACGGGAGGGAGTGGAGGAAGCCGTGATCGGGGAGTCCCGCCAGGCCCCAGGCGGCGGAAGGATGAGCGTCGGGCAGATTGAACACGAGCTCGCCAAGCTCCGCACGAACGAAGACGGGACGCTCGCGCTTCGCTCCAGCGTGCTCAACCTCATAGTGGTGACGGACGAGGAGTCAGCCCCCGAGATCACGAACTCCGTCTCGAAGCTGGCTGGCCGCTACCCGGCGCGGGCCGTAGTGTTTATCGCCGACCCCGAGGGCGAATCGAACGTCGACGTGCGGCTCTCGGCCTTCTGCAACGTGCGGGGCGGGGGCGGCGCCCAGGTCTGCGCCGAGCAGGTCACGATCCACGCCGAAGGCCCCCCTGCGACGCACCTGGAGAGCCTCGCCGGGCCGCTCCTGATCCCCGACCTGCCCGTCTTCCTGTGGTACCCTGGCGAATTCTCGCCCCGCTCCTCCGAGTTTGCCGCGATGGCCGAGCTCGCGGACCGGGTCATCGTTGACTCAGCCGCCGGCGAGAACCGCGAGGACTGCCTGTGTGAGATAGCGGCCATGCTGGAAGGCCCCGCGGCCCCCGCTATCGGGGACCTGCAGTGGGTCGGACTCTCACCCTGGCGCTCTCTTCTCGCCGACACCTTCGGCGCCCCCGAGCGGGCTGGAGAGCTCGAGAAGATCAAACGCGCAGAGATCCTCTACGCACCGGGCGGCGAGAACCGGGCACTCCTCCTCGTCGGCTGGCTCGCCTCTACCCTGGGATGGAAGGCCGAGAGCGCGACCCGCGAGGGGAACGACCGCAAGCTCGAGTTCTCCGGTCCCTCCGGCAGTATCTCCGTCGAGCTCTCTCCCGATTCCCCCGACGCCAGGCTGAGGCGCATCCGGCTCTACTCCTCCGGGTACAGCTTCCAGGTCTCACGCCACCGCGCGCTCTCGGACGTGCGCACCACCGTGATGCGCGGGGATGAACTGCTCGCCGAGCGCACCGTCCACCTCGGCTCCTTCGACCTGGGGGTTCTGGTCGGAGAGGAGCTGCGCTACCGCGGCCACGACGAAGCCTACGAGGGCGCTCTGCGTACGGCCGTAGAGGTGCTGGACCTTTGAGCGTCCACGTCTACGAGAACCCCGAAGAGCTGGCCGCGGCGGCGGCGCGCGAGTTCGCGGCGAAGGCGACGGAGGCCGTCGGGGAGCGAGGGCGTTTCGCCGTCGTGCTCGCCGGTGGCTCGACCCCGAGGGCGACGTACGGAGTCCTGGCCCGCGACTACGCCGACAGGGTAGATTGGAGCAGGGTCCACGTCTTCTTCGGCGACGAGCGCACAGTCCCTCCCGACCACGAAGACTCGAACTACAGGATGGCCCGAGAGGCGCTCCTCGACCACGTCCCCGTCGGGGGCGTCCACAGGATGCGGGGCGAGCTGCCGCCCGAAGAGGCCGCCTCATCCTACGAGGAGGAGTTGCGAGACTTCTTCGGTGGAAGGCTTCCTCGATTCGACCTGATCCTGCTCGGCATCGGCCCTGACGGCCACACGGCGAGCCTCTTCCCCGAGACCGGGGCACTCGAAGTCCATGACCGCTGGGTCGTCGCGAACCAGGTGCCGAAGCTGGATACCACCCGCATCACGCTCACCGCCCCCGTCATAAACGCGGCCCTGGCAGTGTGCTTTCTCGTCGCAGGCGAGGACAAGGCGGGGGCGCTCGAAGAGATCCTCGAAGGGGATGCCGACCCGCGCGAGTATCCCGCCAGGCTCATCCAACCGCCAGGAGGGCCGGAATGGCTGGTGGATCGGGCCGCCGCGCGAGCCCTCGATGAGCCCGCTTAACATTCTTTAAAGACCCTTACGGAATGTTTATCCCCTCGCCAGCAGGGGTAGAGCTACCACGACGTGAAAGCTACCTCGCAGGAGGTACACAGATGAGGAGCGAAGCTGGCTTCGCCCTGCCCGCACGCGCCATCGCGCTATTTCTCGGGGCGTTGCTAATAGCGGTGACCCTGTTCTCGAGCGCCACGAGCGCGCAGGCCAAGCAGCCTGGAAGCGGTACGGGGTCACTACCTGTAACGGGCACACTCTCCGATGGTGGAACGTTCCAGGGGACGGTCTCCAACCTCACCGCCTCGGTCAACGACGCGGGGGATCTGGTCGTCAGCGGCGTGCTCAACGGCACGGCGACGGCGGCCGACGGTACCGTAACCCAGATCACCGACCAGGCTTTCACCACCACGGCGACGCTTACCCAGCCCGGAGGTTCCTGTCAGATCCTGGATCTCGACCTCGGACCTATTCATCTGGATCTGCTCGGCCTCGTGGTGGACCTGAACGCGATTCACCTCGACATTACGGCCGTGCCTGGTGCCGGCAACCTGCTGGGCAACCTGCTGTGCGCCGTCGCCGGCCTGCTCGATAACCCGGGCGCCGGGGCGACGAACGCTATCGCCAACCTGCTGAACCAGATCTTCTCTCTCCTCGGGTAAAGACAGGTTCGCAAGGGTCAAAGAAGGAGCGGGGACTCTCCCCGCTCCTTCTTTTTGTGCTCATCTCGAAAATACAGTATGCGGGATCGCTGTAACCCTGTTGGAACGGGCGTAGGCTTAGAAGAGAGCGGGCCGGCTTGCTTTTTTGACGTGAAAGCAGCTGAAGAGCGACAAAGCGCGCTAGCTATGCCGGCCCGCTCTTGCATTGTACGTTAATTGCGGCGAGTTTGGATCACGCCGCTACCCGGATCACGGGAATTGCGTATCCTGGACCGCGATATCCCTAGAAGAACCGCTTGAGCAGCCCGACCGCGCCCTGCTTCCAGGGCACCCTGTGCGAGACGCCCGAGGCGTTCTCGAACTCGCTCAGGTTCTCGAGGTACCAGCGGAAGTTACGGATCAGGGCCTCCTTGTTCGAGAACTTCGGCGCGAAGCCGAGCTGCCTCTCTGCCTTCTCTATAGAGACGAACGAGTCCTTGGAGGCCGTCTCGTAGACCCATTTGTACAGGGGCGAGAGCCTCAGTTTGTCCAGGATGCGCAGGCCCCAGATCGCAGGCGCCGCGGGGAAGCCGACCACCTTCTTGCCGTGGCCCGCGTAGTCGAGGACGGCCTGGTAATCCTCCTTCATCGTCGTGAACTCGCGGGCGCCGATGTTAAAGGTGTCGTTGACCTGCTCCTCGGGCAACGTCAAGGTCAGGGTTATCGCGTCGCAGAGGTCCTCGACGTCGAGGAGCTGGTAGCGGTTGTTCCCCGAGCCGATCATGGGGAAGTTGTGCCCGGTGTGCGCCCAGTCGTAGAGGAGCGCGAAGACGCCCAGGCGCTCGGGCCCTATAAACGACTTCGGGCGGATTATAGGGACGACCAGACCCTTCGCGCGGTACTCCAGGCAGATCATCTCGGCCTGGATCTTGGCCTGCCCGTAAGGCCCGACACCTTCTAACTTGTCCGTCTCGTACAGAGGATGGTGGTCGGGTATGCCGTACACCGCCGTTGAAGAGACGTGGACGAAGCGCTTCACGCCGTGCCTGAGAGAAGCGTCGAGGACGTTGCGGGTACCCTCGACGTCGGTCGTGTAGATGTCCTCGGGCGAGTAGAGCGGAAGGGCCGCCGCTGTGTGGACGACGAAGTCCGAGCCCTCGACGGCCCGGTCCACGACGGCTTTATTCCTGATGTCGCCCTTGATGGTCTCGACGCTGTCGCGCTCGGGGTAGTCGAAGTCCTCCACGTCGAGGGAGGCCACGGCGTAGCCGCGCGAGAGGAGGTGCCTTGCGAGGTTGATCCCCAGAAACCCGGCCCCGCCGGTTATGAGAACTCTCTGCTGATCCATCCGAATCTCCTTGTTTGTAAACGAATTTGCGGGCACATGGAAGCCCGTGCAAGCGGCGAATTTTAGCACTCATCGAACGCAAAGAGGACGGGGTCGTCCGGCCACACCGGGGCTACGTATAGTTTATAACTGTCGGGATGGTTTGAGGCCGGGAGGTAGCGCTGATCGAGGCATTCACCAAACATCGAGGGATGTGGACGCTCCTCGTGCTGTCCGCGCTCGTCTTCGCCGGTTGCGCCGCGGGCGGGGGGGCTTCCCAACCTTCCTCTTCGAAGTCGTCCGGAGGGCAGCAGGTGGCGCTGACGACCGGTTCTTCGGAGCAGGGGGCGCAAGGCGCCGGCCCTTCGGGGCAGGCCTCGGAAGAACGACTCGGACATCCCGAGCTCGGATCGGCGAAGGCGCCTGTGGTCCTGGTCGAGTACTCGGACTACCAGTGACCGTTCTGCGGCAAGTTCACCCGTGAGGTGGAACCGAAACTCTACAAAGAGTACGTCAAGGACGGGACGCTCAGGATCGAGTGGCGAGACTTCCCCTACAGAGGGCAGGAGTCTGTGAACGCTGCCGTCGCGGCGCGGGCCGCCCAGGCACAGGGCAAGTTCTGGGAATACCACGACCTGCTCTACGAAGAGCAGGCCTCGGGCTTCAGCGACGAGAACCTCATTACGCTTGCCAGAAAGGCAGGCCTCGATATAGAGCGCTTCAAGCGCGACTACGAGAAGGGCCGCTACGCAGGGGCGGTGCAGGCGGACTTCCGGAGGGCTCAGAGACGCGGCGTCAACGGGACCCCGACTTTCTTTATCAACGGGAAGGTGCTCGTAGGACTGCAGCCTCTTGGGGTGTTCAAGAAGGCAATCGAGGATGCGCGGCGGGAGGCCGGGAGTGGTTGAGGTCTCGTTTCTGGCCTCCTTCCTCGGGGGTCTGCTCTCCCTCCTCAGCCCGTGCAGCGCGCTCCTTTTGCCCGCGTTCTTCGCCTACGCCTTCCAGTCGCGCGGCGAGCTCGTCGGGAGAACCGCCATCTTCTATCTCGGGCTCTGCGCGACGCTCGTACCCCTGGGGATGGGCATCTCCGCCGTCAGCACGCTCGTCTACGGGCACAGGAGCACGCTCATCACAGTCTCGGGCCTCGTCATAATCATTTTCGGCGTTTTCCAGCTCTTTGGAGGCGGGTTCGCTTTCGGGCCCATCGAGCGCCTGCGGGGCAGGATCAAAGGCGAATCCCTCGTCGCGACCCTCTTCCTCGGCGCCGTCTACGGTTTCGCGGGCTTCTGTTCCGGCCCCATCCTCGGCGCTGTCCTCACCGTCGCCGCTTCCTCGGGCTCGGTCCTGCGGGGCGCTGGCCTCCTCGCCACCTACGCAGCCGGTATGGCTGCTCCTCTCTTTCTGATGGCCCTCCTCTGGGAGAGCCTCGACCTCGGACACAGGCGCTGGCTCAGGGGTCGCGAGGTCGCTCTCGGGTCTCTGCGCCTCCACACGACCAACCTCCTCTCGGGGCTCATGTTCATCGCGATAGGGGTGCTGTTCATCGCCTTCGAGGGCACATCGGGTCTCGAAGGCCTCTACGCCTCTGGAGGGGCGACCGACTTTGCTGTTACCGTCGAGCGGCGGGTTGGTGCCGTCTCGAAGAGCATACCCGTCTCGGTGCTCGCGGTCCTCGGACTGCTCTTCGCCGCCTTCCTCATCTACAGGCTTTCGCGACGCCGCAAGAAGTGGCCTGCGGGGCACGGGGGTTAGGCAGATGGACCTCCTCGTGCCCCGCAGGTTCGACGACCCCACGACGGCCTACGGCTACGTGCGGGCCGTCTTCGACCAGGTAGCCGGGGGCACGCGGCCAGCCACCGTCTCGATCACACCTTCTGCCCGCCACGTCGGGGTGACGCGCCGCGATACGTTCCGCCCAGGCTTCAGAGACGCCGTCAGGGCCGCCGGAGAGATGGGCTACCCCGTGCTCGTCCGCGCCGCGGGCGGTGGCGCGACAGCCGCGGACAGGGGCACCTTCGGTTTCTCTATCATTCGTCCCGCGGACGGGGCGGAGTTGGGACGCGGTATCAGGGAGCGCTACGACGAGGCGGCGGACTTCGTACTCGGGGCCTTCTCGCGTCTCGGGGTGCTGGCCGAGGTAGGGGAAGTGCGCGACGAATTCTGTCCCGGAGACCACAGCATAAGGGTGGGGAATAAGGAAGGTGGCATGAAAGTCGTCGGCATCGCGCAAAGAGTAACGCGCCGCGCGACGAGCGTCGGGGGCATCGTGCTCGTCGAGGGGGAGCGGGAGCTGGCGCGGGTGCTCGAGCGGGTCTACGGCGCGATGCGGTTGCCCTTCAGACCAGGGAGCGTAGGCAGCCTGCGGCGCGCAGGATACGAGGTCGGGGCGCACGACGTCATCGAGGCCTTCGCCGCCGAGGCGGAGCGGGTCTACGGCGCCGTGGGCGTCTCCTTGGACGAGGAGACGCTCGGGCTGGCGAGCAGGCAGGGCGGACAGTACCTGATAGTGGCCTGAAGCAGGGAGGATCATGTTCGAGCTTGAGCGGAGGATGGGGGAGGGTGAGGTAATCATCCTCGATGGCGCGACGGGCACCGAGCTCGAGAGGCGCGGGGTTCCGATGGACGACGCGGCGTGGTGCGCGGCGGCGCTCGTGACGCATCCTGAGACGGTGCGTGAGGTGCACGAGGACTACATACGGGCCGGGGCCGAGGTGATCATCACCAACACCTTCCCTACCGCGCGGCACGTCCTCGGACCGGCCGACCTAGGCAACCGCTTTGTTGAGCTCAACGAGCTCGCCGTGGAGCTGGCGCAGCAGGCGAGGGAGAACGCGGCGGAGCGGCCCGTCTACGTGGCAGGTTCGATCTCCACGTTCTCGCCCCAGGACGACGACGCGTTGCTACCGCAGGAGGCGGAGGCGAGGGCGAACTACCGCGAGCAGGCACAGGTGCTCGCCGATGCCGGGGTGGATCTCATCGTCCTCGAGATGTTGCGCGACGTGCGGCAGACGGGCTACGCTGTGGAGGGCGCCGTGGTGGCAGGGCTTCCTGTCTGGGCGGGCTTCAGTTGCAGGCGCGACGAGAACGGGGAGATCGTGCTCTGGGATGGGGAGAACACGCTCGCAGAAGCCCTCCAGGAGGTGCCGCTCTCCGGCGTCTCGGTCGTCTCGGTGATGCACACGCTCGTCGAGGACGCGCCCGCCGCCCTGGAGGTCGCAAGAGGCTGGGGCGGGCTCGTCGGGGCGTATCCTCATGCAGGGCGTTTCGTCATGCCCAACTGGCAGTTTACCGATGAGATCTCACCCCCCGGCTTCGCGGATGAAGCTCTGCGGTGGATCGAGGCTGGCTCACGGGCCGTCGGTGGATGTTGCGGCATAGGACCGGACCACATCAGGATGCTAAGAGAGAGGCTTCCGGCGGAGGTGTAGATCCCGGCAGGCGTCGCCGGTTGGTTTACGCGTAGAATATCGTTTGTCCGCGTACTCGGAGAGAACCGGAGACGATGAGGATAGACAGGTGGGCCAGGAGGCCGGGCAAGGGGCGGGGGAGAGGGCCGGCGTCCGGCGTTCGTCCGACACTGATCCTCATCTCTTCGCGGGTCTGGATCGGCATCGTCGTCGTCGGGTTCGCCCTGCTCGCGCTCCTGTTGTACGCGGCGCCGACCGTCCCCGCCGTGGCGCTCGGTGGGGTGGCGCTCGCCATAGTTCTCTCGTTCCCCGTGCGGGCACTCTCGCACTTCATGCCGAGGGGACTCGCGATCCTGCTCACCGTTCTCGGGTTGCTCGGGTTGATCTCCTTAGGGTTCTTCTTCCTCGTGCCGCTCCTTGTGGACCAGCTCACGACCCTCGTACGGACGACCCCCCGTATCGCCAACAGCGCCAACCAGCTCTTGCTCGACGTGATAAGCGCGCTGAACGACCGCAAGCTCGTACCCGGCGCGGACCCCGAGGCGTTCAGCAAGCAGCTTGTGACTGACCTCTTCGACCGCGCCCAGAACCTTACCGAGAACCTGCTGAGGAGCCTTCTAGGGTTTATTCCGAGGGTGTTCAGTTTCGGGGTAACGCTCTTCGGCATACTCTTCGTCGCGATCTACTTGCTGGTCGACGTGCGGAAGGTGAAGGCCGCCTTTCTGAGGAGTGTCCCTACCCACTATCGCCACGACGCCCGCGACCTGTGGGAGGCCTTCGGCCAGTCGCTCTCTCGCTACCTCGGCGGGCTCGTCTTCGTGGTCATGATACAGGGCGTCCTGGCTGCGGTGGCGCTCTCCTTGCTCGGCGTACGCTACGCTATCCTGCTCGGCGCATGGGTCTCGGTCACGGCGATCATCCCCTACCTCGGCGCCTTCCTCGGGGGGATACCCGCCGTTATAGTCGCCCTCGTCTTCGGATCTCCCATCTTCGAGTCCTCCACGACCACGGCCATCCTAACGATCGTGGCCTACGTCCTGATCCAACAGCTCGAAGGCAACTTCCTAACCCCCCGCATCCAGGGGCAGGCGCTCCACGTGCACCCGATTCTGGTCCTCCTCGCCGTTATCGCGGGCGGGGAGCTCGCGGGCCTCGCGGGGGTGATCTTCGCCGTCCCCACCCTCGCCGTCTTTCGCGTCCTCTTCGATTTCCTGAAGGTCCGCCTGCGCACGAAACCCGACCCTGAAACGTAAAGAGAGCTAAACGCTGCGGGGCCCCTCGTAGCGAGGGGCCCCGGCATTCCTCCTGTTGTCCGCAGGCTAGCCCGCTGCCTTCTCGCCTTGGTTGACGATCTGTTGCAGGTTCTTCTGCAGGGTCTTTACGGCCTTCTCGGGGGAGATGTCGCCGGAGAGCATGGAGTTGAACTGCGCGGCGAGTTCCAGGGAGACGTCGGAGTAGTAAGGGGAGACGGGCCGCGGCCTTGAGTTCTTGATGATCGCCTCCTTGCCGAGCTTGGCGACGGGCATGTTGTTCAGGACCGCTGGTTCGTCGTAGAGATCCGTCCTTACCGGCAGCTTGGAGCCGAGTTTCGCGTTGGTGATGAGTTGCTCTGGGGCGGTCATCCACTTGATGAACTCCCATGCCTGATCCTGTTTGTCCGAGGAGGCGTTGATCAGGAAGTTCCATCCACCCAGGGTGCTGTAGCTCGGGTCTCCCGGCTTGTCCACCGGGATCGGCGCGATGCCGAGCTGGTCCGGCTCGACCTTCGGGTATTCAGAGGTGCCTGCGAGGGCGAACATGTAGGGCCAGTTGCGTATAAAGACGGCCTCGCCGTTGAGGAAGGAGGCCGCCGACTCGTCCTCTACGTACTGGAGCACGGCCTGCGGCGAGGCCCCCTTCGTGATAGTGTCCCTCCATGTGGTCATGCCCGCCACCGACCCCGGGCTGTCTATGATGACCTTGCTCGAATCCTTGGGGTCGAGGATGTTGCCGCCGTTGGTCCAGATGTACTCGCAGCCGTTGCAGACGCCACCCTCGTACTCTTTACCCTGGTAGACGAAACCGTTCTTGATCCCTGCGTCCTGCTTGACCTTGTCGGCCATCTCTATGAGCTCGCCCCACGTCTCAGGGGGATTGGAATATCCGGACTTTTCGAGCAGGTCTTTGCGGTAGTAGAGGAGCCCCGCATCCGTGTACCACGGCACGGCGTAGACCTTGCCCTTGTATGTCGCGGCCTGCATCGGTCCTGGCAGGAACGCGTCCGTGTCCTTGAAGCGGTCAGAGAGGTCGGTGACCCAGCCGTTTGCGGCGAACTGGGCCGGCCAGATGACGTCGCCTATGATGATGTCTATGTCGCCGCCGCCGGCCTGGAACTGGGTGCGTATCTTGTCGAAGTACTGGCCCGTGTCGGAGGGCATCGTGCGCTGCTTGACCTTGACGTTCTTGCTCTGCTTGTTGAACTGATCTATCAGCTTCGGCAGGGTCCCCGTGTCGTCGGGACCGAAGGAGAGGATCAGGTCGCCCGAGCTACCGCTGGATCCACCGCATCCCGCCGCGCCGAGCGGCCCCTGCGAGCCCGGCACCTCCGAGTTTCAGGAAGCCCCTGCGGCTGAGGTCTGCGGCCATCGTCTTCCGTTGCATGTTCTCCCCTTACCTGGCTTGCTCTTCCCCACCGGCCTCGCCGGCCCTTCACTTATGCCTGAAAAACGATGCGAGGTGTGCGAAGCACTCTTCGAGCAGCGGAAGCTCGGCGTACTCGGCCTGCTGGTGCGCCTGCGAAGGGAGCCCCGGACCGAAGTTCGCAGCGGCGACCCCGCGCTCCGAGAAGCGGGCTACGTCGGTCCACGCCTGCTTGGGCCGCACCTCCAGGCCCGTCTGTATTAGCTCCCCGAGCAACGCATTTTCCAGGCTCACAGGCCCGCTCGGGGCGAAGTCCACGACCTCGTAGGTGGCGCTACCATCGAGTAGTCCGTCGAAGAGACGCTCTACGTCTTCAAGGTTCTTGCCTGGCGCGAAGCGGTGGTTGACGTTGATCCAGAACGAGTCGGGGACGACGTTCTTGGCCCGCCCGCCCCGCGCGAGAGTCGGCGTTAGCACCTCGTAGAAGGGGAGTCCCTCCACGACCACTTCGTTGGCCGGCCTCTCGTGCAGCGCTGCCAGGAACATCCCCGCCCTGGTCAGCGCGTTCTCCCCCTGCCAGGGACGGGCGGCGTGGGCCGATCTGCCCGTGAAAGTAACCTCTACCTGCGCCGTTCCTACACACCCCACCTCGAGCGCCCCCGCCGTCGGCTCTGGTACCAGCGCGAGCTCCGCGTCGAGCACCCACGGGCACTCAGCGAAGACTACCTCCAGGCCGTTCTCCGCATAGGCCCCTTCCTCCCGCTCGTAGAAGACGAAGATCGGCTCGAAGCGGCCGGTCTCCCACGCGAGACTTTCGAGCAACGCGAGCATCATGGCGTCCCCGGCCTTCATGTCCGAGGCGCCCCTGCCGTAGACCCTGTCTTTCTCGACCCTGACATCGATGCCTCCCTCCGGCTCCGGCACCGTGTCGAGGTGGCCTGCGAGGACGACCCCGGGACGCGAGGGGTCTGGCTCGGTGCGGCGGACGGCGAGGTTGTTCGAGACGCGCTCTATCTCCCAACGGGGGGAGGCGGCTATCCGTGACTCCAGGTCGTCGCAGAGGTCTTTCTCATCGCCCGTCACGCTCGGGCGCTCGAGGAAGAAGAGGAGCGTTTCGAGGAGCCGTTCCCTCAAACGCTAACCCCGAACTCGCGCAGGGCCTCGTTCAGAGAAGTCTTCTGGTCCGTCGATTCTCTGCGCTGCCCGATTATGAGGGCGCTCTGGAGCTGGTAGTCGCCCGCGGGGAACTGCCTGGTGCGCGTCCCCGCCACGACCACGGAGCGCGCGGGGACGCGCCCCCTGTGGACCACCTCCTCGGGACCTGTTACGTCGATGATCTGGGTCGAGCCCGTCAGCACCACGTTCGCCCCGAGGACCGCCCCCTCCTCGACACGCACCCCCTCGACGACGACGGCCCGCGAACCGACGAAGGCGCCGTCCTCGATCACGACGGGCATCGCACCCGGCGGCTCGAGCACGCCGCCTATCCCCACACCCCCTGCCAGATGCACGTCGCGTCCGATCTGTGCCCCGGAGCCGACCGTCGCCCAGGTATCGACCATCGTTCCGCTTCCGACGTAGGCCCCGATGTTGACGTAGCCGGGCATCACGACGACGCCCCTCTCGACGAAAGCCCCGTAGCGCACGGTGCCAGGCGGCACCACGCGTACGCCCGCGGCAGCCAGGTTCTTCTTCGTCGGGATCTTGTCGTGATACTCGAAGGGACCGGCTTCGAGGGTCTCCATCTCGGCTACCCCGAAGTACAGGTTGATGGCCTTCATCACCCAGGCGTTGGATCTCCACTCGCCGTCGCTCTTTTGCGCTACGCGCAGCTCGCCCTTGTCCAGGGCGGCGATGGTGTCAAAGACCGCGGCGCGGTACTCCTCCGCCTCAAGCAGACCCCTGTCCTCGAACGCGGCCTCTATTCTCTCCTGGATCGTGGTCCTCCTCTGCGAGATCTCGACTCGTGCGCCAGTTTAGCAGGAGGCCGGGTGTGATCCCCGCTATACTGCCTTCGGCCCGTGGTCGCTAAGCGAGAGGAGCCTTTGATCTCATGACCTTCTTCGCGCTGGCGCTCGTGCTGGCTGCGGCCGTCTTTCATGCTACCTGGAACCTGCTCGCCAAGCGGGTCGGGGACGGTGGACCTGTCTTCGTCTGGCTCTTCGGCTTCTGCTCGGTGCTCATCTACGCACCGCTGGCCGTCGTCGTCGTGTTCGTGGTCGGGCCTCATCTTGGACCCGTGCAGTTCCTGTTCATGTTCGGGAGCGGCGTATTGCATCTCGGGTACTTCGTTCTCTTGCAGCGGGGATACGCGGTCGGGGACCTCTCGGTCGTCTATCCCCTCGCGCGCGGCACGGGACCGTTGCTCGCGACGGCGGCGGCCATAGTCCTGTTCGGTGAGAGACCGTCTTTTCTGGCCCTCGTGGGTATAGGTTTGATCACGGTCGGCGTCTTCGTACTTACCAGCGAGTCGGGGAGCCTGCGTTCCGGTCTCGGGGCCGGCGTCGTCTACGGTCTTCTGACCGGCGTGTTTATCGCGGCTTACACGATATGGGACAAGCAGGCCGTCAGCGCGCTTCTGATCCCACCTCTGCTGCAGAGCTGGGCCACGACGCTCGTAACCACGCTCCTTCTGACACCCCTCGCGGTGGGCCGTCGTAAGGAAGCTCTGGCTCTCTGGCACGTCCACAGACCCGAGGTCCTCGGGGTCGCAATCCTCAGCCCGCTCTCCTACATCCTCGTTCTGACGGCCCTCGTCTTTACGCCCGTGAGCTACATCGCCCCCGCGCGAGAGATCTCCATCCTCATCGGTGCAGCCATGGGGACGCGTCTTCTCTCCGAGGGAGACTCGACGCGCCGCATGATCGCCGCCGGTGCGATGGTGGCAGGGATCATCTCGCTCGCGCTCGGCTGAGGGAGCCCTCCGAAATTGACAAAGGCAGGTTCGTCGGGAATGCTAAATCTCGTGTGGGAAACAGAGGTCTGACCTCGGGGGAGAGAGTGGAAGAGATCCGCAGTACGAGGGCCCCGAAGCTCAGAGAAGATCAGATCGAGGTTCTCAGTCGATACGGGCAGACGAGAACGGTGGAGCCCGGAGAGGTCCTTTTCGGGGCTGGCGACACCTCCAACGACTTCATCGTCGTCATCGAGGGCGAGGTGGACGTGATCGACTACTTCGCCGGCGAGGCGCGGAGGATGGGTACCCTTCGCGCGGGCCGTTTCGTTGGCGACCTGACCATGCTTACCGGGCAGGCGGTGGGCCCCTCTGCCGTGATGCGCGAGGGTGGAAAGGTGCTGGCGACTCGTGAGCGGCTCAAAGAGGTCGTTACCGAGGAGCCCAACCTCTCCGACATAATCCTGAAGTCCTTTATCGCAAGGCGCTCGTGGGGGATGAGGGCCGGCTTCGGCCTGAGGATAATAGGCTCGCGCCACTCAGCCGATGCGACGCGCCTGAGGGAGTTCGCGGCCCGCAACCGGCTGCTCCACGTCTGGATCGAACT
>CADDZK010000020.1 GCA_902812425.1 Actinomycetota bacterium | reverse complement strand
ATTTTGAGTCCGGCGCGTCTACCAATTCCGCCACTCCGGCGTGGAGAACTCAGGCATTATACCAATGTATAAACCCGGTCAGGCGCAACATGAGAGCTTGCTTGACAAAGGGGAACATAGATATTCAGGATACCTCAGCAACAGCGTTTACAGACAGTAGTCGGGCGGATCGCTGGCAAAATCCTGATCACAAGGATTAGAGTGGCCATCGAAGCCTGTCTCGGCACGGCGAGGATAGGATAATCATGGCCTTGTTGGAGACCTCATCATAGCCTGACACAAGGAGTAGGAGAATGGGACAGACCTTCGCCGAGATCCCCAAAGAGTTCGCCGGCTGGTTCGAAGAGCAGCCGGTGTTCTTCGTCGCCACCGCTCCCGCCGACACCGAGACCCACGTCAACGTCTCGCCGCGCGGTCTCGACACCTTCAGGGTTCTGGACGCTAAACGCGTCGCGTGGCTGGATCTCACGGGCAGCGGCGTGGAGACGATAGCCCACTTGAAGGCTGACGAAGCCGGAGGACGCATCACGCTGATGTTCTGCGCCTTTGAGGGCTCACCGAGGATAGTTCGCCTCTACGGGCGGGGCAGGGTCAACGAGCCGGGCGATGACGCCTACGACGAGCTGCGGCGACAATTTCCCGATCTGCCCGGAGAGCGGGCCGTCATAGACGTGACGGTGAACCGGGTATCGAGCTCGTGCGGGTACGGCGTGCCCCTCATGGAGTTCGCGGGACACCGCGATGAGCTCGTCGAGTCCGCCAGGCGCAAGGGGGAGGCGAAGATGGCGGCCTACCGGGCGCGCAGGAATGCCGAGAGCATCGACGGCCTGCCGGCGTTGAAGCCCACCGCGCAGAAGGGATAGAAGCCGTGGCCCTGCTCGAGATCGAGAACATGCACAGCTACTACGGTCACATACACGCCGTACGGGGATCTCGCTGACGGTAGAGAGGCGAAGGGGTCACGCTCATCGGCTCGAACGGGGCCGGAAAAACGACGACCCTCCGCTCCATCAACGGCATCCTGCCGCGCGAGGGCAAGATAGTCTTCGACGGCGAGGACACCCAGGGCACAGCGCCGCTGATCTCCAAGGGCATAGCCCAGAGCCCCGAGGGGCGCAAGATCTTCCACCGCATGACGGTGCTGGCGCCTACCATCGCAATGGCCGGGCGGGGATCAGCGAGGACATGGACCGCGTCTTCGACCTCTTCCCACGCCTGAAGGAGCGCATCAGACCGGAGTCGGGCACGATGAGCGGCGACGAGCAGCAGATGCTGGCCATCGGTCGCGCCCTTATGAGCCGCCCGAAATGGCTCCTCCTCGATGGGGCTCGCCCCCGTACTCGTCGAGCGCATCTTCGAGATTATCGAGGACATCAACAAAGAGGGCACGACGATCCTGCTCGTCGAGCAGAACGCAAACGTCGCACTCGAGATCGCCACCCGCGGTTACGTCCTCGAAACGGGCACCATCGTCAACGCGGCCCCGCAGACGCGCTCCGCGAAGACCCCAAGGTCCGCGAGGCCTACCCTGGTGAGATATAGGGATTTCTTCACCGTATCAGTGAACTTCGGTGTGAATTGATATACACTGCGGGTATGCCGGACGTCCATGTAAAGGTGAATTTCTAGATATGCGGCCCTCGTTCTACGCGCCTTCGTACCGGCTCAAGCTGCTCGCCTGGAGCGGCTACGGGTTCGGGCACACGTCCCGCAGGGAGCCCGGCGATGTGCGTGGGACCGTCATAGGAAAGAGAGGCCGGTTCCGGGGTCTGCAGACAACGAGAGGAGGTGATGACTAGAGAACGAACCAGGAAGGTGATCCATGCCCCAAGACCTCCGGGCGGACCTGTACGAGGTCTGCCGTCGAATCTCCCCCAGACATCCTGACTACGCGACACTACCCATCGAGGACGGCTTTGACTGGTCCTCCCTCTCGGGCTGCCACTTCGAGAGGCTTTACCTCGTGGTCTTCCGTTCCATAAGGCGGTCCACGGCCGATCTCACGCTCCTGCGCGAGTACGACGACCGTGCCTACGAGGAGGCGCTGGAGTCCGGCGGTCTCCTCCGCTACTTCAAAGGCCACGCGAACGAGCGGGGTGAGTGCCTGTCGTTCTGTCTGTGGGAGGGACGAGAGGAGGCCATGAAGGCCGCAGGTGGCGTCTCGCACCGCTCAGCTTCAGAACTCACCGGGCAGATGTACCTCTCCTACGTTCTCGACCGCTACTGGTTGACGAAGGTCGCACAGAGGATCTTCTGGAAGACGATCCAGGTCCAGAAAGGCTGTGATCGGGGCGGGAATCAGGCCGTCCCTTCGGTATAATCAGGGCGGTGCGAGTTTATCTTATCGACGGCTATTCACTCCTGTACAGGGCGTTCTACGCGCTTCCGCAGAGCATAAGCACCTCGAGCGGACTGCCCACGAACGCCCTCTACGGCTTCACGAGCATGCTGCTCAAACTCCTCGACTCAGAAGAGGAGGTTGGCCTCGGTGTGGTCTGGGACGGGGGGATGCCGAAGTTCAGGCTCGAAGTCTTCCCCGAGTACAAGGCGCAGCGCTCGGCCATGCCTGAGGAACTCAGGGTGCAGCTGGATCACCTAGACGAGATCCTTGAGGCGATGAACATACCCGCCATCAGGGCCGAAGGCTTCGAGGCCGACGACGCACTGGCGACGATGTCGCGCCAGGTCCCAGAGGACGTGGAGCTCTATATAGTTACGGGCGACCAGGACGCGATGCAGCTCGTTGATGGGCGCGTGAAGGTGCTCCGTACGACCCGTGGTGTCTCGGAGACGAAGACGTACGGCCGCGAGGAGGTCGTCGGGGAGTACGGCGTTACGCCCGAGCAGATCCCCGACTACAAGGCCCTCACGGGGGATTCCTCAGACAACATCCCCGGCGTGCGTGGTATAGGCCCCAAGGGCGCCGCGAACCTGCTCCAGCAGTTCGGCACCCTGGAGGGCGTCTACGAGAACCTGGAGAAGATCTCCGCGAAGGGCACGCGCCAGAAGCTCGAAGAGGGCCGTGAGAGCGCCTTTATGTCGCTGGAGCTCGCCAGGATGCGCTTCGACGTGCCGGTGAAGCTCGACCCCGAGAAGCTCCGGTTCGAGGGCGTCTCGCCGGAGAGCCGCGACGTGCTCCTGAGGCGCTACGAGTTCCGCAGTATGGAGCCGCGCTTCGCCGCGCTGCCCGTCGCAGGCGGGGAGGAGATGCCCCCTATCGAACGTCTCGATGTGCGCGTCTCGGACGAGCCCGTAGAGCTCTCCTTCGAGCCCGTCGCGGCGGCACCGCTCGACGACGGGCGATGGGCCGTAGCTGTCTCCGAGGACGAGGTGCGTATTGCGGATGGCGTCCCCGACGTTCCCGTCAAGGTGCACGACTCCAAGCGGCTCGGGGTGCGTGGGGCTGACTTCGACACGTATCTCGCCGCCTACCTCGTGAAGCCGGGGCTCGGGAGCTACGAACTCGAGCCGCTGGCTCTGGATAGGGGGATGGCCGAGGTCGAGGTCGGGCACGAGGATCGGGCCGTCGCCGAGGCGGCGAGGAGGGCTGCTCTCGTATACGCGCTCTCGCCGAGACTCCAGGAGGAACTTGAGGAGATGGGGCTCGCCAGGCTCTACTACGACGTGGAGCTACCGCTCGCCGACGTGCTAGGTGAGATAGAGGAGATCGGGATGCCCGTCGACGCGGGCACCCTCGAAGAAGTCGGCGAGGAGCTAGAGCGTCGTATCTCGGAGTTGGAGCAGCGTATCTACGAGGACGTCGGACACCCCTTCAACATAGGGTCGCCCAAGCAACTCGGAGAGGTCCTCTTCGAGGAGATGGGCATACCGCCCGTCAGGAAGACCAAGACAGGCTACTCGACCGACGCCAAGGTGCTGCAACAACTCGCCATAGAGCACCCAATAGCCGACCGCATCATCGAGTACCGCGAGCTGACCAAGCTCATGGGCACCTATATAGAGGGGTTGCTGAAGCTCATCACAGAGGACGGTCGCATACACAGCACCCTCAACCAGACGCGGGCGGCCACGGGCCGTCTCTCCAGCGACTCGCCTAACCTCCAGAACATCCCTGTGCGCACGCAGCTGGGGGCCAGGATCAGGGACGCCTTCACCGCCTCGCCCGGACGCAAGCTGGTCGTCGCGGACTACTCGCAGATAGAGCTCAGGATCCTGGCCCACATGACGGGGGAGCCAGCGCTCGTCGAGTCTTTCACCAAGGGTGAGGACATACACACGCGCACGGCTTCCGAGGTCTTCGACGTTCGTATGGAGAGCGTCACGCCCGAGCTTAGGCGGAGGGCGAAGATGGTCAACTTCGGTATTCTGTACGGCATCTCGGGCTTCGGGCTGGCGACGAGGCTCGGGAACGTGCACCCCGCCGAAGCCGAGCGCTACATCAAGCGCTACTTCGAGCGCTACCCGAGGGTGACAGAGTTCATGCAGGAGACCCTGGAGGAGGCCGAGGAGCTGGGGTACTCGACGACGCTCTTCGGCAGGCGGCGCTACGTCCCCGAGCTCGGGAACTCCAACAAGAACGTCAGGAAGCTGGGGGAGAGGATCGCCTTCAACGCCCGCGTGCAGGGGACGGCCGCCGACATCATCAAGGTGGCGATGGTGGATCTTGCACCGAGATTAAGTTCGCTCGGGGCAGATATGATCATGCAGGTCCACGACGAGCTCGTCTTCGACGTCGACGAGGACAGGGTCGAGGAGGTGGCCGCCCTCGCCGTCGACAGGATGGTCGCAGCCTACGACCTCAGGCCGCCACTGGAGGTGGAGGCCAAGGTAGGCGAGCGGTGGGGGCAGGTGCATCCACTGTAGAGTAGAGATCGCCGGCCCGGTTTTCACCGGCGGAATTGCTGTATAATCTGCACCCGTCAAGCAAAGTAAAGGAAAGCAACTGTTTCATGACTGATACCACACAGAAGCCATCCCGCGAGTTGACCATGAAGGACTTCTTCCGGGAGGAGAACGGGGAGGTCGTCCCCGTTGACGAGAGCGTCCTCATAGATTTCAAGGACGGGGACATCGTCGAGGGCGAGGTCGTCCGGATTGACAGGGACGAGGTACTCGTCGACATCGGCTACAAATCTGAGGGCTTGATCCCCTCGAACGAGCTTACCATCCGCAAGGGCGCGGACCCGCACGACGTGGTCGAACTGGGCCAGCGCCTCGAAGCCCTCGTGATGCAGAAGGAGGACGCCGACGGGCGTCTCATCCTCTCTGCCAAGCGCGCCGCGTTCGAGCGGGCCTGGAACCGCATCGAGGAGGCCTACAACGACCAGCGCACCGTCGAGGGACCCGTCATCGAGGTCGTGAAGGGCGGCCTGATCCTGGACATCGGGCTGCGGGGCTTCCTGCCAGCGAGCCTGGTGGACATCAGGCGCGTCAGGAACCTCGACTCGTTCCTGGGCCAGAGGCTCGAGTGCAAGGTCATCGAGCTGAACCGCAGCCGCAACAACGTCGTCCTCTCCAGGCGCGCTGTCCTGGAGGAGGAGCGCAAGGAGGAGCGCGAGCGCATCCTGACCTCCCTCGAGGAGGGCATGATCGTCAAGGGTACCGTCTCCAATCTAGTGGACTTCGGGGCCTTCGTCGACCTCGAAGGGATAGACGGTCTGATCCACATCTCCGAGCTCAGTTGGCAGCACGTCGACCATCCGAGCGAGGTAGTCGAGGTAGGCGAGGAGGTCGAGGTGAAGGTCCTCGAAGTCGACCGTGACCGCGAGCGCATCTCGCTCGGCCTCAAGCAGACGAGGAAGGACCCCTGGCAGGAGATCGTCGAGCGGGTCAAGGTCGGGGAGCAGATCCACGGCCGCGTAACCAAGCTCGTCTCCTTCGGGGCCTTCGTCGAGGTCGCTGAGGGGGTCGAGGGTCTGATCCACATCTCCGAGCTGGCCGACCATCACGTGGAGACGCCTGACGAGATCGTACGCTCCGGCGACGAGGTGGACGCCCGCATCATCGACGTTGACGCCCGCCGCCGCAGGCTCTCCCTGAGTCTGCGCCCGAAGCGCGAGGAGCGCGAGGAGCGGCCACGCCGCGAGGAGCGCCCGCGCCGCGAGCCCGAGCAGCGCGGCACCTCGGAGCGCAGGAGCAGCAGCGAGGGTAGCGGCCTGCGTACCGGCGCCTTCGACGCGCTGGCCGACCTTGACCTCGAGGAGAGATAGCACAGGACTTCTCACAGGGAAGATCCGTGAGAGGGCCGGTGACCGTAGCCGTCACCGGCCCTCTCGCGTCGGGCAAGAGCACGTTTGTTCGCTTTCTGGGAGAGCTGCCGGGTGCAGAGACGGCCTCTGCCGATGAGATCGTGCACCACCTCCTGAAGAACGACGAATCGGCGATCTCCCGTATCGTCGAACGTTTCGGAGAGGATGTCCGCGGCGAGAGCGGCATCGACCGCAAGGCCCTCGGCCACAAGGTCTTCGGCGACGCAGAGGCCCTGCGGGACCTCGAAGAGATACTGCATCCCCTGGTGCGCGTCGAGACCGACAGGCGCATCGAGGCGTCGGACGCCGACGTGTTCGTCGTCGAGATACCGCTGCTGTTCGAGGCAGAGCGGGGCGATGACTTCGACTATACGGTCGCCGTAGTCGTGCCGGAAGAGCGCAGGCTCGCGTGGGCCGAGGAGCGTGGTGTGGACGAGGCGGCGCTCGGAGCGATAGAGACGCGCCAGCTCTCGGGCGAGGAGAAGGCCCATCTTGCCTACCTGGTGGTACAAAATGACGGAGACCTGGATAAACTTAAGGAGCGGGCAGCGGAGCTCGGGCGCAGGATCTCGCGGGAGAGAGGGCAGGACGGCGACCTACGATAAGAGACGCAGATACGGCAGGTCGCGGGCCCGCCGCAGGCGCGGCATCCTCGTGTTGCTGGCGCTCATCGGGGTCCTCGCCATCCTGCCTTTCGCACTCAGGGTGCCCGATGCCGTGATGCGAACTCTCTATCCTCTGCGCTACGAGGAGACAATCAGGGAGGTCAGCGAGGATAACGACCTCGAACCGGCGTTCGTGGCCGGCGTGGTCTACACAGAGAGCCGCTTCAGGCCCGACGTCGAATCGCACAGGGAGGCCTACGGGCTGATGCAGCTCTTGCCGCAGACGGCGCACTTTATCCAGCGAAAGAGCGGCATAAAGGGCGACTACCGCGACCCCAAGGTCAACCTGAGGTTGGGGGCCTGGTACCTCGGATACCTCAACGACCGTTATCGGGGGGATGAGAGGCTCATGCTCGCCGCGTACAATTCTGGGGAGGGGACCGTTGATACGTGGGTCTCCGACGAAGGCTTCGACATCGCGAAGGACATCCCCTACAAAGAGACCCGCCACTACGTGGACAACGCGCTCGAGGCAAAGAAAACATACGAGGATCTCTACGGGAGGGACCTAAATCGAGACTCGCAGTAACTTCAAGGTAAACAGCGAATACCAGCCGACGGGGGACCAGCCGCGGGCCATAGAGCAGCTCGCTTCGGGGCTAGACGCGGGCATGAAGGCCCAGACCCTGCTCGGCGTCACGGGCTCGGGGAAGACGCACACCATGGCCCGCGTCATCGAGAAGGCGGGCAGACCCGCGCTCGTCATCGCGCACAACAAGACGCTCGCCGCGCAGCTAGCCAGCGAGTTCGCCGACTTCTTCCCCAACAATGCCGTCGAGTACTTCGTCAGCTACTACGACTACTACCAGCCCGAAGCGTACGTCCCGCGCACCGACACATTTATCGAGAAGGATGCCCAGATCAACGAGGACATCGACCGCCTCAGGCACTCGGCGACGAGTAGCCTCTTTACCCGCCGCGACGTGATAGTCGTCGCGAGCGTCTCGGCGATCTACGGCCTCGGTAGTCCCGAGGAGTATCGCTCGAAGATGGTTCTTCTGGAGGAGGGTGGCTTCTACGACCTCGACGACGTCTTGCGGGACCTCGTCAAGATCCAGTACACAAGGAATGACTTCCAGCTTAACCGCGGCAACTTCAGGGTGCGGGGCGACGTTCTGGAGATCCACCCCGCTTACCAGGATACGATCTACCGCGTCTCCTTCTTCGGGGACGAGGTCGAGAACATGACGGAGGCTGACCCCCTGACGGGGGAGATCCTGCGCGAGCACGACACCCTGACCGTCTATCCCGCGACCCACTTCGTCACGGGCGAGGACAGGCTCGCGACCGCGGTGAAGAACATCGAGGCCGAGCTTGAGGAGCGGGTCGCGGAGCTGGAAGGCGAGGGCAAAGTCCTCGAAGCTTACAGACTCAAGCAGAGGACGCAGTACGACCTGGAGATGATGCGCGAGCTCGGATACACCTCGGGCATCGAGAACTACTCGCGCCACCTCGACGGGCGTCCACCGGGCTCGACGCCTTATACGCTTCTGGACTACTTCCCAGACGACTACCTCACGTTCATCGACGAGTCGCATATAACGCTGCCGCAGGTCAGGGGCATGTACAACGGCGACAGGAGCAGGAAGACCACGCTCGTCGAGTTCGGCTTTCGGTTGCCGAGTGCTCTGGACAACAGGCCCCTCATGTGGGACGAATTCCTGCTCAAGACGAACCAGATGGTCTTCGTCTCTGCGACGCCGGGGCCGTACGAGCTGGAGAACTCGGGTCAGATAGTGGAGCAGATCATCCGCCCGACCGGCCTCGTCGACCCCGGGGTCGAGGTCAGGCCGACGAAGAACCAGATCGACGACCTCCTCAACGAGGTCGCCAAGCGCGTCGAGCACGGCGAGCGGGTCCTCATAACCACGCTCACCATAAAAATGGCCGAAGACCTCACGGACTATCTCTTGGAGCACAACGTCAAGGCGCGCTACATGCACTCCAACATAGAGACGCTGGACCGCATCCAGATCATCCGAGGACTCAGGACCGGCGAGTTCGACGTGCTCGTGGGCATCAACCTCCTTCGTGAGGGTCTCGACCTCCCGGAAGTCACGCTCGTAGCCATCCTCGACGCGGACAAGGAGGGCTTTCTGCGCGGGGAGCGGGCGCTCATCCAGACCATCGGACGGGCTGCCAGGAACGTCAACGGGCGGGTCATCATGTACGCGGACAAGGAGACAGACGCGATGCGGGTCGCCATCGGCGAGACGAACCGCAGGCGTGAGATCCAGCGTTCCTACAACGAACAGCACGGAATCGAGCCGCGCACCATCACCAAGGGCGTCTCTGATATCCTCATCGCAGCCGAGGCCAAGGGCCTCTACAAGGCCGGCAAGAAGAGCGGCCGCGAGGCCCCCCGCGACCCCGACGAGCTTCGTACTCTCATCGCCGACCTCGAAGCCGAGATGCTAGAAGCCGCAGAAGAGCTCAAGTTCGAGTACGCCGCCAAGCTCAGAGATGAGATCAAAGACCTGGAGAGACAGCTACAAGAAGTAGCTTCGTAAGTTCCCTACCTCACGCGCGATGGGGCGGGCTTCATCAGTCCACCGTCTGCGCGGACGCGCTGGTTGCGGAGGAGGTAGAGCCCGTAGGCGATAAAGCCCAAAGTGCTGAGGAGCATCATGAGCCGGTAGGTGACTGAGCCGAGCGTCGCTATGCTTATGGCGAAGGCGAAGGCGGTGTGGGCCAGGATCACGGGCCAGATGGAGGTCGTGCGCCAGCGCAGAGCGCCGTAGGTGAAGCCGCCGCAGACGGCCAGAGCCGTGAGGCGGACGGCTTCTGGCCAGGGTCCTTCCGTTACGGTCCTGCCGAGGACGAGCAGTCCCGAGAGCAGGGAGGTCAGGATCACGGCCCGCACAGGACCCGCCGGCGCGAGCGCGCGCCACAGGAGCCCGCGGAAGATGATCTCCTCGCCGAGGGTGGCGACGAGCACGGTGAGGAACCCCGAGGCCAGGGAGGCGGGCCCCGATATGAAGGCGCCGCTTGAGAGGGTGAGCGCGCCGACGAGTAGCGGGAACCACAGCAGGCGCAGGTTCCGCCACCGCGAAGGCCTGCTGAATCCGGCCTCGCCCCACCATCCGGCCCACAAGAGCAATGCGAGACCGAGCAGGATCTCCAGCGCCCAGAAAAGGGTATCCGGGCTCTTCATGTCCGAGAGGATCAGGTCGAAGCCCGTGGGTGTCTCGAAGGCCTTCTGAGGCAGCTTCGCGATGTTGCCTACGGGCCGCCTCGGGAAAGTGGCCCTGCCCGCGAACGTCAGCCCGAATAGCGCGAGCGTGACGAGTACGGAGAGGAGGAAGGGGCGGCGGCTGGCGAAGCGCCTCACCGGCATCCCCTGGTGAGGACGGCTTCGGGAAGGCTCGTGGCCGGCGCTCTCACAGTCTCCCCTTGAGGCCGGCGAGCAGAAGATCTAGGCCGAACTCGAACTCCGCGTCGTGATCCACCTTCCCCAGATGGATACCCAGCTCGTGGATGTTGGGGAACTCGTCCGGGGAGAGCGTGAGCGCGCCGAGACGGGTGCCCGAAGGCTCCATGGCGAACCCCCGGATCTCTGCCATCGCGTATCCTGAAGCGTAGCCGGAGAGCGCTCGGAAGGCGTAGAGGGCCGTCTCGGCATCGAAGCCGGCCCCCCTGAGCGTCTTGAGGAACTCCTCGACGAGCCAGACCCCATCCATGGTGTCGGGTGGGCGGATGACGAGGAGGGGGAAGACGTTCGGGTGCTCGCGGGCGAGCCTGCGGAAAGACCGGTAGGCCTCCCTGATCCTCTCTTCCCAGCCTTCGTCCTCGGGCGGCAGCTCCAACTCACCGAGCAAGACCTCCACCATGCCGTCGAGCAGGGCTCCCTTGTTGGGTACGTGATTGTAGAGCGACATCGCCTCCACCCCGAGCTCCGCCCCGAGCTTGCGCATCGAGAGTGCCTCGAGGCCCTCCCTGTCTACGAACCGCACGGCCGCCTCCAGGATCCTCCGCCTGTCGAGGGAACGCCTCTTGGTCGCTACCACCCTGAACCTCCCTGAAAACTGCTTGAAAGCTTACAGCATAAGCGACACACGCGGCGCGCGCTGACACCGCAAGCCGGTGGGAAAGAGAGGAGACTATTGCGCAGATGTTCTGCGTTACGAGCCGCCCTACTCGTAGAGGCCGGCCCTGCGCTTCTGCTGTTCGAAGGTGTTCTTGATCCTGCGCGCGTCGGGGAGGGCCATGCGGTTTAGCTGATAGACGCGTCCTGTGTTGGTCTCTATCGTCAGGGTGACGTTCACGAGGCCCCTGATGCTGATCGCGGCGACGTCGCGCAACCCTACGCTTTGCACGTTCTGGGACTGCCAACCGCTCTTGAGCTCTATACGATCCTCGTAGACGCCGACGATCGTGTTGTTGTGTGCCGTGGCCTGGGTTATGGGTGCTTCCAAGCCGCCCTCCGTGTCGGTTCGCCTCTCATACCAGGATACAAGATGGCGTTACCGATGTTCTCTCCTAAAAGTGCCTGACGTGAAAAAACACCGGCCGGAGGAGATCCGGCCGGTGCGTGGGTGTGCCTGCTCTAGGCGGTGCTTTCGACGCCTTCCATGGGGTCGGGGATCCTCTTGCTCCCGTTACCGTTCTGGTAATCGGTTGCGACGAGGTCAGGGTATCCGTAAACCCCGTGCTCGTGGATGTCCAGCCCGTCGAGCTCCTGCTCGGGCTTGACCCTGATGCCGATGGTCGCCTTGAGCGCCGCGAAGACGGCGAGCGAGGAGAGGAAGACGAAGCCGCCCGCGGCGACGATACCAAGGGCCTGAACGCCGAGCTGGTAGAGGCCGCCGCCGTAGAAGAGGCCCGGCGCGCCAACAGCGGCGAGGGCCGGGGTGGTGAAGAGGCCGCAGGAGAGCGTGCCCCAGATGCCGCCCATCCCGTGCGCCGCTATGGCGCCCAGGGGATCGTCTACCCCGATCTTGTCGACGTAGACCAGGGTGGCGTACATGATGATCCCTGCGACGAAGCCGATCACGATCGAGGCCCACGGCGCGACGAAGGCGCAGGGCGCCGTGATGGCGACGAGGGCTGCGATGGCGCCGTTGCCGCCCATCCCGACGTCGACGTTGCGCCTGTAGATGTAGCTCATGCCCATCGCGCCGAGGACGCCGGCGGCGGCGGCCAGGTTCGTGGTGAGGGCGATGTCGGCGATCTGCGGCGTGGCCGCCATCGTCGAGCCTGGGTTGAAGCCCCACCAGCCGATCCAGAGTATCAGGACGCCGAGGACGGCGAGCGGCATGTTGTGGCCGGGGATCGTCACGGGGCGTCCGTCGTCGTCGTACTTGCCGAGACGGGGGCCGAGGAGCAGGGTGCCGGCGAGCGCCGCCATCGCGCCGGAGAGGTGAACGACGGTCGAGCCCGCGAAGTCCTGCATTCCCAAGTCGGTCAACCAGCCGCCGCCCCAGATCCAGTGTCCCACCATCGGGTAGATGAGACCGGCGAAAACCACAGCGAAGACCACGTAGACGGCGAACTTGGTCCGCTCCAGCATCGTGCCCCACACGATGGCCAGAGAGACGGCGCAGAAAGCGACCTGGAAGAGGAACTTGGCGGAGAGCGGGACCTGCGTCCAGGCGAGCCCTGCGTAGACATCATTGACCTGCGCGGCCGGGACGGCGAGGAACCAGCCCTCCGTACCGATGAGCGCGTTTCCGGTGCCGAAGGCCAGCGCGAAGCCGACGGCCCAGAACAGCAAGGCAGCGATGGCCAGATTGACCAGTATCTTGGCGACGACGCTCCCCACGTTCTTCATCCGGGAGAACCCTACCTCGAGCATGGCGAAGCCGGCCTGCATGAACAGCACTAGGCAGGCCGTTACGATCACCCAGACCGTGTCCATCGCCAGCGAAAGATCCACCGTCGAAGGACCTTTCTGGGCGAACGCCAGACCCGGTAGCGCGAGCACCAACAACAGAACCGTGGTCGATAATAATGCGAGCCTCCGCAAAAGCTTCCTCCTTGGAAGTCGATGGTATGTACTTCTGGAACATAGTCTATGCACCGGAACCGGAAGGGTCTTTAGCCGAATGTACAAAGATGAGAACCGCGCCCGACGCTCTCGTTCTGGCGAATGTCCAAGGCGGCGGGGAGCACGCTCCGGCTTCGCCTCCGCTTGTCAGCATTTCAGCACGCTTCGGCCTTACGGCCTCGCTTTCAACTTCTCAGCTTTCCCCTTACGATCTCGCCCGAGTCTGCACCTAAGAATCGTCGAGGGATGCTCTCGCGCGACGAAGCGAAGTACCGCGCGGACGGGGCTGACTAGCTGACAAGGCACCAAAGGCGCCGTGCTGAAAGCGGAGCCCGAAGGGCGTAGCGTGCTGAGGTGCTATCTATCCGAGAAGCTCGACGGTCTCTCGGGGACTCGGCCGAGGAGTTGCATAGCCTTTATGCCGAGGGTGAGGCGTTCGCGGTCCTCGCTCTTGTCCACATCGAGGCCTGTGAGCTCGCTGACGCGGTCGAGGCGGTAGCGGATCGTGTGGCGGTGGGCGAAGAGGTCGCCAGCAGTTCTCACGGTCGAGGCGTCGTTGCCGAGGTAGGTAATCAGGGTCTGTACCAGCTCGGTCCCGTAGCGGGAGTCGTAGTTGACGACGGGCTCGAGGGTCTCGCCGTAGAAGGCTTCGAGCTCCTCGGGGTTCTCCTGGAGCACCCTGAAGAGGAGCTTGTACGTCCCCGTCCCCTCGAAGGTCGAGACGGAGGAGGGGCCGTGGATGCGGTGCCCGATCTCGAGTGCTACCCCGGCTTCGGAGTAGGCGTCGGGGAGGAGGGCGGGGTCTCTCTTGTAGCGCCCGATGCCGACGGAGACCGTCAGGTCGGGCAGTAGTCCCTTGACGTAGCGCTGTACCCCTTTGGCGAGCAGTTGCGCCTTCTCTGGGAGCTCCTCGGGACCCTCTCCTTCCGAAGACCCGAGGAAGACTATGACGTTATCCGAGCGTGGGCCGAGGAGGAAGTTCGAGAAGAGCTGGCGGGTCTGCAGGCGTACCGCGTCGGCGAGGCGCCGCTTGAGCTCCTGGATGGTCGGCTCCTTCGGCCTGCGGCGTTCGAGGTAGCGGGCGAAGTCGTCTATGTCGACTACCATGACGAGGGCCCCGGCGGCGAGGTCTGCGCCGAGGTAGCGGGCGCGTTGCAGGAGGAGCTCCACCGAGCCGTAGTGGCCGCTCACGAGGTCGTCCACGAAGTCGCCCCTTACGCCGAGCTCCGTCTCCAGGCGTATGCGCTCCTTGCCGAGCTCGGCTTCGAGGACCCGCCTGGCCCAGTACAGCATGACGACGTCCTCCGGCCTCAGGTTGGCCCCGTCGAGGTCGATCCAGAGGTATCCGGCAGGCGCGCCCGCGCCGATGGGGGTCCAGAAGAGCTCGCCTTCCGCGACCCGCCAGCGCTCGACGGGTACGGAGAGGTAGCCGTCGGGCAGCCTGGCGTAGCGGTCGCGGCGCTCGCGGCGCGTCTCGTCCACGCTCGCGCCCTTCGAGGCCCGCAGACCCTGCTCTTCGAGCGTAGCGTGCAGACGGTTCTCGCCGGGGTCGCTCCCTGTGGAACTCGCGATCAGGCGCCCCACCGGGTCCTCTATGACCACGGAGCGTCCGAGCATCCCGGAGATCCTGCCCACCATCTCTTCGACGGTCGTCTCGCCGCCGGCGCTCTCAAGGAGGGTCCTTCCTGCGCCGTGGGAGAGGAGCAGGAGCACGTCGTCCTGGGAGAAGATCTCGAAGAGCCGCCTGAGAGGCACCTCGGGGGCGAGCACGAAGAGACCAAGCCCGAGCGAGGCGGCCCGCTCGACGACCTCGGGCTGCGCCTCGCCTTCGAGGCGCCAGACGACGGCGGGGGAGCCGTTGGAGGCGACGCTCTGCATGAAATCCTTGTCGAGAGTCTCGCGGGCGGTTACGGCCACCTCGTCGGGTGAGATCCAACCCTTCACAGGCTCATCGACGGCGAGCCCGCGCACCCGCCTGGTGGCCTCGCCGGGCAGCGGGCAATCAGCATCCAACTCTTCTAGGAGGATCCTTGAGAAGTCCTTCAGGATCACTACGGGCTCCGTTCGCAACATGGTGTAACCGGCGCGTATCATTTTGAGCCCCAGGGTCGAAAATCGCAAACGCGGACGAGGAAGCTGCGCTCTCGGGTGCTAAAATATAGTCAAAAGCAAATTGCTTCTTTGGCCTCCCAACAGGGGGCCGTATACTTGCCAAAAAATGGCCCTGAGAAGAGGGGTGAGCAGAGATCGCGGATAACCAGATCGTCGTGCGGGGCGCGCGCGAACACAACCTGAAGGATATAACGCTCTCCTTGCCGCGCGACGTGATGGTCGTAGTGACGGGGCTCTCGGGGAGCGGCAAGTCATCTCTCGCGTTCGACACGATCTACGCCGAGGGGCAGCGACGCTACGTCGAGAGCCTCTCCGCCTACGCGAGGCAGTTCCTCGGGCAGATGGACAAGCCCGACGTGGACCACATCGACGGCCTCTCGCCAGCGGTCTCCATAGACCAGAAGACGACCTCGAACAACCCCCGCTCCACGGTAGCGACGGTGACGGAGATCTACGACTACCTCCGTCTGCTCTACGCCCGCGCAGGGAGGCCGCACTGTCACGTCTGCGGTTTCCCCGTCGCCTCATCGACGCCTCAGCAGATGGTCGAGAAGGTCTTGACGCTCCCCGAGAAGACACGCTTCATGGTGCTCGCTCCTGTCGTGCGCGGGCGCAAGGGCGAGTACGGGAGGATGTTCAAGGACCTGGCGGAGGACGGCTACGCGCGCGTCAGAGTGGACGGCGAGCTGCACGAGCTTCCCGTCGACCTCGGGCTCGACAAGAACTACAAGCACGACATCGAGGTCGTCGTGGACAGGCTGGTGATCCGTGAGGGCATAGAGCGCCGGCTCACGGACTCGATCGAGACCGCCCTGAAGCTGGCCGAAGGCCTCGTCCTGATCGAGACCGTCGAGAGGGATGGCTCTGGAGAGTCGATGCTCTTCTCGGAGAGCTTCACGTGCACGAACTGCGGCGCCTCGATCGCGGAGATTCAGCCGCGCACGTTCTCGTTCAACAGCCCGCACGGGGCGTGCGACCGCTGCGACGGTCTCGGGAGCCGGCTTGAGATAGACCCCGCGCTCGTCGTCCCGAACGAGGATCTGAGCGTGAACGAGGGGGCGGTCGTGCCGTGGGCCAACTCGCAGACCGAGTACCACGGGAGCGTCCTCGGCGCCCTGTCGGAGAAGTATAGGATCGACCTGAACGTCCCGTGGCGCGAGCTGCCCGAGGAGCACAAACACCTCATCCTCTTCGGTACGAGCGGCGAGCGCATCTACGTCTCGTACCGCAACCGCTACAACCGCCGCCGCCAGTACATGACCCAGTTCGACGGCGTCGTAGGCAACCTGGAGCGGCGCTACGCCGAGACGGACTCCGAGTACAGGCGCGAGAAGATCGAGGAGTTCATGAGTCACGTCCCATGCCCCAAGTGCAAGGGAGCGCGGCTCAGGCCCGAGGCCCTCGCCGTAACGGTGGGGGAGAAGAACATCCACGAGTTCACCGAGCTCTCGGTTACGGACGCGCAACGCTTCTTCGACGGCGTCGAGTTCACCACGAGGGAGTGGATCATCGGCGAGCGGGTCGTCAAGGAGATCAGGGAGCGCCTCGGCTTCCTCGTCGACGTCGGTCTCGGATACCTGACCCTGGCCCGCTCCGCGGGGACGCTCTCGGGCGGCGAGGCGCAGAGGATAAGGCTCGCCTCTCAGGTAGGGAGCGGCCTCGTCGGCGTCCTCTACGTGCTCGACGAGCCGTCCATAGGCTTGCACCAGCGCGACAACCGGCGGCTCCTCACGACGCTTGAGAAGCTCAGGGACCTCGGGAACACCCTGATCGTCGTCGAGCACGACGAGGAGACGATACGTTCGGCAGACTACGTCGTCGACGTCGGACCCGGTGCCGGCGTGCACGGGGGTGAGATCATCGCCGTTGGTAGCGTCGACGACATCGAGGCCGAGGAGCGCTCCGTGACGGGCGACTTCCTCGCAGGGCGTCGCCGCATCGACCCACCCGAGGAGCGGCGGGAGCCCACAGGGTCAATAGCGTTGCTCGGGGCGATGGAGCACAACCTGAAGAACGTTGACGTGGAGTTCCCGCTCGGGGTGTTCACTTGTGTCACGGGCGTCTCGGGGTCAGGGAAGAGCACGCTCGTCAACGAGATCCTTTACAAAGCCCTCGCCAACGCCGTCAGCCGCGGCAAGCACCGTCCAGGGCGTCATGCCGGCCTGCGTGGTGTCGAGGACGTTGACAAGGTCATAGACATAGACCAGAGTCCTATAGGCCGCACGCCGCGCTCCAATCCGGCGACCTACACCAAGGTCTTCGACCACATAAGACAGCTCTTCGCCTCGACGCCCGAGGCCAAGATCAGGGGCTACAAGCCAGGGCGCTTCTCCTTCAACGTGAAAGGTGGCCGTTGCGAGGCGTGCCGCGGGGACGGTCAGATCCGCATAGAGATGCATTTCCTCCCCGACGTCTACGTCCCCTGCGAGGTCTGCAAGGGCCGCCGCTACAACAACGAGACGCTGCGCGCCACCTACAAGGGCAAGTCCATCTCCGACGTCCTCGACATGACCGTCGAGGAGGCCTGCGAGTTCTTCGCCCCCGTGCCCGCGATCTCACGCCGCATGGACACTCTTAGAGATGTGGGACTCGGCTACGTCAGGCTCGGGCAGCCTGCGACGACGCTCTCGGGCGGCGAGGCCCAGAGGGTCAAGCTGGCGAGCGAGCTCGGCAAGCGGGCGACGGGCAAGACCGTCTACATCCTGGACGAGCCGACGACGGGGCTCCACTTCGCCGACGTCGAGAAGCTGCTCTCAATTTTGCACAGGCTCGTCGATGCGGGGAACACCGTCATCGTTATCGAGCACAACCTCGATGTGATCCGCTCCGCAGACCACGTCGTCGACCTGGGTCCAGAGGGCGGAGACGAGGGTGGCGAGGTCGTCGCGACTGGCACCCCCGAGGAGGTCGCCCGCGTCGAGGAGTCGCACACGGGCCGCTTTCTGCGCGGCCTCATGCCCGAGGTCGTTGCGGCGAGCTAGGCGCCGTTCCCTTCGACGATCTCTTCGAGGGCCGAGCCTGCTACGATACTTTCGAGGCCGCGGATCACGACCGCAGAGTCCTCGACGTAGTCGGCGTAGCTCTCGTCGGCGCGCGAGCGGCGGTGGAGGCTCTCAAGGATGCGGCCCAGGCGGTTGATGCCCCACTCCATGTACTCCTCTTTGTAGAGGGCGACGCGCACGACGGCGTCCACGCTCAGGGGGTCGAGGTTGCCGCGTTCGAGGGTGGTGAAGACGTAGTCGTACTGCTCCAGGATGCCGTCCACGACGGGGCGAACGTCGGGCATCTCCTCCTTCTCGAACATAAAGACGTAGGTCCCCGCGATGATCTGGAGCGCCTTATCCTGGTGATCGTAGCCCCTCCGGGCGTAGTCGCTTATCACGTCGAAAAGCTCCGAGAACTTCGCTTCGCCTGGCCCCGTCATCCTCCACCCTCCCGTGATCGCCTGCCGAAAATTCTACTCTCGCCGCGGCCTCCGCGCCCGAGGAATGGGCCACGAGAATTTCTTCACGAAAAAGTCCGGCGCAGCCTTTGAAACGATGCCCGGTGGCTGATAGGCTCAACACCCATGAGCGCCAAGAGTACAAATTCCGTCGTAAGCCTGCACCAGGTCATGGCCGCCGGGTTCGCGGCCACCGGGGCCTCTTTCGTCACCTCCCGCTTCGGGGTGGCGGGAACGCTGCTCGGGGCCGGCATGACCGCCATGATCGTCACGGGCGGGTCGGCGATCTTGAGGGCTTATCTGGAGACCCTCTCGGGACGCGTGCGCAAGGCGCCAACGAAGTTGCGTTCGCGCCGCGAGCAACAGGGTTTCGGTGGCGGGGGCACCATCCCCGGACGCCCCGACCTGAGGGACAACTTCGTCGGCAAGATGCGGGCCGCGCTCGACTGGTTCTCGCAGCTGCCGACCATGCGCCGGCGTGCGATCCTGACGAGAGGGCTCATAGCCGCCGTGGCCGCGTTCGTGATCTGCATGGGTATCGTGTGGGGCGCGGAGAAGGTTATCGGTAACAGCCTCTCTTGCGGCCTCTGGGCCGAATGCCCTTACGGGGCCGTACCCGGCGTCCACCTCGCCGGTTACGACGGCACGGGTGCCAGCCCGTCGATCGCTGGTGGCAGCGTCGATACGGGCACCGGCGGGTCCGGCATCGTCGACCGCGTGCGGCAGAACCCGTTCGGTGGTAGTAACGACCAGCCCGTCTTCGGCAACCCAGGAGGCGCCGCATCATCCGCCTCTCCGGCCGCGGGACAGCAGCCTGCTCCGTCGAGCGCCTCGCCCGCAGCCGGAGGAGGGGCATCAGCCTCACCCGCGGCGAAAGCACCCGCGGTGCAAGGACAGGGCGCCCCTTCGAGCGCGTCGCCGGCGGCAGGCCAGTAATTCCTTCTGCATAGATTCTGAGGGCGAGGAAATCCCCGGCCACGGCGCGGAACGTGTTGTGTCTCTCACCGAGGGCCTCGCAAAGGGATAGAATTAGTCCGCCTTGACGAGCGCCGAGAACAATGTCCCCAGGCCCGCTCTGCTCTTCGTGCTGGACGGCATCCGGCCCGACGTCCTGCGGGCTGCCATCCTTGATGGAGACGCGCCGAACCTGGGCGCCCTGGCCGAGAGGGGAGAAGCGGTCTGGGACGCGGTCTCGGTCTTCCCCAGCATAACCCCTGCGGCGACGGCGGCGATCGCAACGGGAGAGGCGCCGGCCAGCAGTGGGATCGTCGGGCACGCCTGGTACGACGAGGACGAGCGGCGGGTGGTCGTCTACGGCGCCATGACGGAGACCGTGATGGCGAGCGGTCCCATAAAGGTCTTCCACAACAACGTATGGCGGATGAACCGCGACGATTTGCACGCGGCGACACTCTTCGAGAGCCTCCACGACCGCGGTTTCGACGGTGCCTGCGTAAACTTTCCCGTCAGGCGCGGGCCGCACACACATCCTATCAGGATGAAATCCATAGAGGGCTACCTGATGGGCGGACGCTACCTCGGTCCCTCCGTGGAAGGCCCGAAGGAATACTACATGGGCGACCTCTTCTACAGTCGCGAGACGGGCTTCAGCGGACGCAAGGCCAACGGCGGCGTCCTCCGCTCCGTAGGCATCAACGACGAGTACGCCGCGAGGGTAGGGGCGATGCTGCTCAAGGAGAAGGCCGCGCCCTTCAACCTCGTCTACTTCTTCAAAGGCGACTCCATAGCCCACCATCACGGCCTCGGGGCGCAGCGCCGCTGGCTGACCACGGCTGACGGGTACGTCGCCAGGATCTTCGAGGCAGGTGGCGGGGTCGAGCGTGTGCTCGACGACTACGCCGTACTCGCGCTCTCGGACCACGGGCACGCTCCGCTCCTCCCCAAGCGCCGCTACGTGGACCTGCGCAAGATTCCGGGCCAGAACGTCTCGTCGGGGGTGAAGGCGCGTTTCGGCAACGGCACGACCGTCGTCGTTGTCCCGAACGGGCGCTCGGCGCTCCTCTACCTGCGCGAAGACGTCGAACTAGAGCCCGTCGTCGAGAAACTCGCCGGACGCCGCGGGGTTGACCTCGCGCCCGAGCCGGTGGACCGCTATCCACTCTCCCTCCATCCAGGCCGCGAGGTACGCTTCAGGCCGGGCTCGGGAGTGCGGGACCCGTTCGGCAGGTCGTGGGAGATCGAGGGCGACCCGCGCGCCCTGGATGTCGAGATCCTCGACGGCGACCTGCGCTACGGCGAGTAC
>CADDZK010000019.1 GCA_902812425.1 Actinomycetota bacterium | reverse complement strand
GGAAGGTGGGGGAGATCATAAAGGTCTCTATGATTCAAAGCATCCAAGAAAAAGAGCGAAACCTGGTGATCCTCGAAAAACTTCGGGAGACTCCTGCGCAGTATCCCCGTCGATCGGGCACGGCGGCCAAAAAGCCGCTGGGGGCAAGTTGAGCAATACCGGCTGGCGACGTGCTAAGATGCCGGCGTTGAAGACCGTAGTCGCCATAGTGAACCAGAAGGGCGGTGTGGGCAAGAGCACCACCGCCATCAACCTGGCGGCCTATCTCGCCGGAAAAGGCGAAAAAATACTCGTAGTCGACATGGACCCGCAGGGGAACGCCACGAGCGGCCTCGGCGTATCGCCAGGCTCGGAAGGATGCATGTACGACGTTCTGCTCGAGGGGAAGCCCCTGCAGGACGTGGCGGTGGAGACGGAGATAGAGGGGCTGGAGGTCGCGCCGGCCACGATCAACCTCGTCGGGGCTGAGGTCGAGCTCGTGTCGAGCCTGGCGCGAGAATTCAAGCTCAAGCGGGCTCTGGAGAAGCTACCGGAGGAGTCGTACGACAGGGTGTTGCTCGATTGCCCGCCATCTTTGGATCTTCTGACGCTCAACGCGCTGACCGCAGCCGATGAGGTCCTCATACCGATACAGTGTGAGTACTACGCATTAGAGGGGCTCACCCAGCTCATGCAGAGCATCAGGATGGTCAGGGAGGAGCTGAACCCCGGCCTCGAGGTTGGCGGGGTGCTCCTGACTATGTTCGATCCACGCACGAACCTTGCGCATCAGGTGGCCGACGAAGTGCGTTCCTTCTTCGGGGACCGCGTCTTTCACACGATAGTCCCGAGGAACGTGAGGTTGAGCGAAGCCCCCAGCTTCGGAATGCCGATAGCACTCTACGCGCCGAAGAGCACAGGGGCCGAGGCGTATTCGGCCGTTGCGGACGAGGTGCTCAGTCGTGGGTAAGAGGGGACTGGGACGAGGGCTCTCCGCTCTTATAGCGACCGGGGAGAGCGTGGGAGGGCTCAAGTTCGAGGAGCTACCCGTCTCGGCGATCCGCCCCAACTCGCGCCAGCCGAGGAGTAGCTTTCCCGAGGCAGGGATCCAAGAGCTCGCCGCCTCCATAAGGGAGGTTGGTATCCTGCAGCCGCTCGTCGTACGCTCGACGCCCGGCGGGTTCGAGCTGATAGCCGGGGAGAGGCGGTTGAGGGCTGCGAAGGAAGCAGGACTGGACAGGGTGCCCGTCCTCATAAGACAGGCCGGCGAGAACGAGAGCATGGAGCTTGCACTCGTTGAGAACCTGCAGAGGGAGAACCTGAGCCCTCTCGAGACCGCCGCTGCCTACCAGGCCCTCATGGATGGGTTCGGGCTTACCAAAGAGCAACTCGCAGGCAGGCTCGGCAAGAGCAGGGCCGCTGTTACCAACACCCTGCGGCTCATGCATCTGCCCGAGAGCATAAGAGCCCTCCTGAGTGAAGGCAAGCTCTCCGAAGGACACGCCCGTGCGCTGCTCGGGCTCGAGACCGAGGAGCAGATGGTCCAGCTGGCACAGAGGGTAGTAGACGAGAAGCTCTCCGTCAGAAGGACCGAGGAACTCGTCCGCGAAAACCTCTCCAACCCTCCCGATACTCCCCACGCCGTACCTAGAGAGGGTAGTACGACACCCACCGAGTTCCACGAAGCCTCCCGCCTCATCCGCGAAGCCCTCGAACTGCCAGTCAGGGTAAAGAGCCTCAGGAGCGGCGGAAAGGTCGAGATCCGCTTCCGCCAGAGAGAGGAACTCGAAGCCCTCGTCTCCCTCCTGACCTCACGTGAAAATACTTGATATAAGAAATTAAAATCACAATTAGTGTTATTCACATAAAAGGCTGTCGCTGAGCTTTGTGGTGATATCTACCGCGAATCGTAACGGTAGTATAGACTTAGCTGTCTGCGCTTTCTCGGTGTGCGGCGCGTTGAGGAGATGGTTTGTCGGGAGAACGGCTGCGAGTTTGGATGATCCTGGGCGTCTTATCTCTGGCGTGTGCTCATGCAGGGGCGGCCGGTGCGCAGAGTCCGGCGCAGACGCAATATGAGACCGGAGACGCTTCTCTGGCCGGGTCTACGCGGGCGCCTGTGCTTGAGGCCAGGGTCAGGGACCAGGATGCTGCGCTGCAGGATAGGATCGATGAGATCACCGCGGTAGGCGCTGCTCTGGAGGCGGCGCAATCGCGCGTCGAGGGTGCCAGGGCACGCGTCGGGGACCTCAAGCAGCAGACCAGGCAGTTAGAACAACAGGCAGCCGCGCAGGACGCGTCCTTCCGCGCCTCGCAAGAGAGGTACAGGGAACAGGCCCGCGCCGCCTACAAAGGGGAGAGCCTGGAGGGCCTGACGGCCCTGCTTGACGGGTGGTTCCGTTCAGGGGGGAGTGTCGCGGGGAGCGCAGATCCCGTCGTGGCCCGCATACTCCTCGATAGCCGCGAGGGTCTGGCCGCTTACCAGGATTCCGAGCAGATGCTCCTGAACACGAAACGCCAGATCTCGCAGAGAAAAAGCGATTACGAAGCTGCCATCGAGGAGGAACAGGCGACGACCGCGGACCTTCACCGGCGCGAACAGGCGCTCGACGGGGCGATAGATCGCCTGGGCGCCAGCAAAGAACAGACCGAAGCCCGTCTGCACAAGCTCAAGGCGTCGGAGAAGGCGCGCATCCTGAAGAGCGCGGCGGCCACCGGCGGGGGAGAAGGGACGAGGGCGTACGAGCTCAAGATCGCGCACGAAGACATAGTCGCCAGGGACGTAGACCCCATCTCCAAGAAGAAGTACATAAAGCTGTACAAGGCGTCAGCCAGGAAATACGGGTTCGGACCTGACTGGTACGTACTCGCTGCCGTCGGGAAGGTCGAGTCGAACCACGGCGAGAACATGGGTCCCTAGAGCGCCGGCGCGATGGGCCCGATGCAGTTCCTGCCCTCGACGTGGGAGACCTCGGGTGTGGACGGCAACGGTGACGGGGTGACCAACATAATGGACCCCGAAGACGCCATACCCGCGGCCGCCGGTTACCTCAAAGGCGGCGGGGCTCCGCGGGACTGGTACAGGGCTCTGTACACCTACAACCACGCCGACTGGTACGTGAAGAAAGTCCTCGCCGTCGCGGAGGCATACAGGCGACTGGCGCACGACGACAGGGTCGGTCCCTACATCTAGGATCTCCTGGCCGGGTCCCCGGCGGGTTTTCGTGCACTTTGTACAAAGACCCGGCGGGAACCTTTCTCTAGCATGGACTTTCGGTCGGTCTGATCTCTAGAGAAGGGGCAGTGCATTAGCGTACATCGGCGGGTCTATCTGACTCTGTTGGCGGCGTTGTTGGTATCAGGGCTTGCTCTGGCGGGATCTACAGGCTGTGGGCGAGGTTCGACCGGCGAGGCCAGTGCAGAGAGTGGTGGAGGAGGGACGCTCACCATACTGGCCGCTTCCTCGCTCACGGACGCTTTCGGGCAGCTCGCGCGCATCTTCCAGAAGCAAAACTCGGGCAGCAAGGTCAAGATGAGCTTCGGCGCTTCCTCCGACCTGTTAACCCAGATCCAGCAGGGCGCTCCTGCCGACGTGTTCGCTTCGGCGGCGGAGGAGGAGATGGACACCGCCGTAAAGCAAGGCCTCGTCTCGGGCAAGCCCGAGGTCTTCGTCAAGAACCGCGAGGTCGTCATGGTCCCCAAAGACAATCCCGCCAACATAAAGAGTTTTAAGGACGTGTCGAAGCCGAACGTAAAGCTCGTGCTCGCCGAGGAAGGCGTCCCTGCCGCCGACTACGCCGTGGAGATCCTGGGCAAAGCCGACAAGGAGTACGGGCCCGGATTCAAGAAGAAGGTCCTCTCCAACGTCGTCTCCAGGGAGGCCGACGTGAGGGCGTCGGTCAACAGGGTGGTCGTCGGGGACGCCGACGCGACCTTCGGTTACGCCAGCGACTACACGCCCGACATAAGGGACAGGGTGAAAGTCATCCCGATCCCGCCGAACCTGAACATCGTTGCTACCTACCCAGTGGCTACACTCAAGGACGCGAAGAGCCCGGATCTCGCGCAGAAGTGGATAGATCTCGTCACGGGCGAGGAGGGACAGCGCGTGCTGAAGAAGTGGGGATTCGAGCCGTCGGCGTGAAGAGACACAAGAAAGGAGGTCTCGCTCGGCGGTTTTCCGGCGGGAGCGATACGCTCGCCTCCGGCCTTGCCGTGGCCGCCCTCGCGCTGCTCGCAGGCTTCATAAGCCTGCCGATCCTCAGCCTCGTCATGTGGACGGTGAACGAGAAGGCCTGGGGCGCCATGACCACCCCCTTAGCGAGAGATGCCCTGTTGCTCAGTATCAGAACCACCTCCATCTCCATGCTGATAATCCTCTCGGTGGGCACCCCGGCGGCCTACGTGCTGGCGCGGAAGACCTTCCCCGGAAAGCGGCTAATCGACAGCCTCATAGACATACCGGCGGTCCTACCGCCGTCCGCCGCGGGGGTCGCGTTGCTCCTGGCATTCGGGAGGTTCGGGCTGGCAGGAAGGTACCTGGAGGCGTTCGGGGTCCAGATCACCTTCACCACGGCGGCCGTTGTGATCGCCGAGGTCTTCGTCGCCGCCCACTTCTACGTGCGTCAGGCGGCCGTGGGTTTCTCCCAGGTGCGCCGCGACGTGGAGGAGGCGGCGCAGGTGGACGGGGCGGGCCGGTCCACCACTTTCTTTAAGGTAACGGTGCCCCTGGCATTCCCGGCGCTCGTCGCGGGGGCGCTCACCGCTTGGGCGCGGGCCCTGGGCGAGTTCGGCGCGACCATAATCTTCGCCGGCAGCTTCAGGGGCGTCACCCAGACCATCCCGCTCGCGATCTTCGCCGAGTTCCACAGCGACCTCGACGCCGCCGTGGCGCTCTCCGTGCTCGTCCTTGGCTTCGCCTTCGCCGTGATCCTGGCCGTCCGCTACCTGACCGCGAGGACGGCAGGACGCGAGACATAGGCTCTTTCTTCCGAAGACTCGAAAGGTGAGAGCGCGCCGTCAAGAAGTAAGTGGCGCGCACGCCCGGTTTATGTGGTTATTGCTAGGCCACGTCTCCACCGTCGGTCAGGATCATGACGTCCGTCGCCTTGACGAGGGCGGTCGCCTGCTTGCCGGCTTCGAGGCCGAGCTCGTCCGCGCTCTCGCGGGTAATAAGGGCAACCAGGTGGTTGTCCCCGACCTGGAGGGTTACTTTGGCAGCAGCCTCTCCTTTCACCACCTCGGTGATGGTGCCTGGCAGGCGGTTACGGGTGCTCAGTTGCATCTCGCTCTCCTCTCTCAGTAGCCAGCAGTCCGAGTTGTAGCGCGAGGGCTACCCTGTCGTCCTTCAAGTCTAAACCTGTCAGCTTCTGTATGCGCTCCAGGCGGTAGAGCATGCTGTTGCGGTGCAGGAACAGCCTGTCGGCGGCCTCGCTCGCGTTGGCACCCGCGGCGAAGTACGTCTTCAGCGTCCGCACGAGGTCGCTACGGCGCGTCCTGTCGTGTTCTTGTAGGGGTTCGATCAGGGCCCGGAAAGGCTCGAGCGCAGACCCCTCCGCGAGCTCTCGCAAGAGTCGCTCTATGTCCATTACCGCCTCTCTGGACGCCAGGAAGATGCAGTGGCCGAATCTAACAGATCCCCCGCCCGCGTGCTAAAAAGAACGCATGAACGCCTCCCGCTCGGATATGTTCCGCAAGCTGCTGGAAAGAGACCCGAAAAACCCCATGGTCCTCTATTCGCTCGGCAACGAGCTCTTCAAGGAGGGGCGCTACGAGGAGGCCCGGGATCACCTCCAGCGCGCGGTCGAGAACAAGCCGGATTATTCCGTGGCCTACAGGATGCTCGGCCGTGCCCACTACGAGCTCCACAAAGACGCCGAGGCAAGGGATGTCTTTCTGAAGGGCAAAGAGGTCGCCTGGGAGAACGGCGATCTCCAGACCGTAAAGGAGATAGACGTCTTCTTGCGCCGCTTGCAGAAGCGCGAGGCGGGGGAACGGTAGCCGCAGGTTCTGCTAACATCCGGGGCGTGTCGGAAGCCACGGTAGGCATCCTCGTCGACTACGAGAGCCCGCTCGCCCGCCGCGTCGCGGGCGACGTCTGGTCAGGCCTATCCAGGGCCGCCCTCGAAGCCGGGTTTAAGAAGACGACCGCGCTCTGGGAGAGCCTGCGGGAGACCCGGGGCCCTGCGGATATGGAAGGTCCGCTCGTCCACGTGTTCGCCATCGGCCAGGACTGCCCCGACGCCATCGACGCCGTCGGCGCTATCGGCGACCCGGCGGCGCCACACCTCTACGGCGTGATCGTCGCCGTCCCAGAGAGGCCGAGTCCGCTGGCAGGGTCCCTCCTCTACCAGGGCGTCGAGCGCCTGACTGGGGCAGGCGTGAAGGCAGGCATGGTCGAACCGGCCCTCCTGCACGCCATCCCAGCCGAGTGCGAGCGCTACGCCAGGCGCCTCCTCGAACGGCTCATGATCCCATAGAGACCACCTTGGCCGCACAGCTCCTCGTAGCCCTCCTCGTTACCGCAGCCTTCGCCGCCCTCGCCTACGCGCTCGGCATGGTCAGCCGCACCGGCGCCTTGGGCGGGCTTCTCGTAGGAACGGGCATCTACACATCCCTGGGTCCGCAAGGCTTCGCGGTCCTCGCCCTCTTCGTGATGGGCGGCTCCCTCCTGACCCGGCTCGGCTACCGCAGCAAAGAACGCACGGGCACGGCCCAGGAACACGGGGGTCGCCGCGGCGCCCGCAACGCCCTCGCCAACTGCGCCGTCGCCACCCTCTGCGCCGTCCTCGCTGCAGCGACGGGCTCCGAGTCCTTTACCGCTGCCTTCGTCGCCTCCCTCGGCGCGGCCTTCGCCGACACCTCGGAATCGGAGGTCGGACAGTTCTTCAGCCGCACTCCTCGTCTCGTCACCACCCTCAGGCAAGTTCCGACGGGCACGGACGGCGCCGTCTCGTTGCCGGGTACCCTCGCCGGCGCAGCGGCAGCCGGCCTCACCGCCTCGCTCGGACTCGCTCTCGGCATGCTCGAAACACCGGGCACCGCACTCATCGTCGCGACAGCAGCGTTCCTTGGAACCGTAGCGGACAGCCTGATCGGTGCCCTCTCACCCCGCCTCGGTAACGAGCTGACTAATATCCTCTGCACTCTCGTGGCCGCCCTGCTCGCCCTGCTCCTCATCTAGAGAGCCTCGAACCAGCCGAAAACCCCTTGACAACCTTCGTTCGTGAGCCCACAATAAAACGGTACTGTTTAGTTTACTTTACTTAGATAGGAGATCTCATTGGTCGGTACATCGGAGGGGATTCATCCGAGGGCGAGGGCGAAGCGGGACCAGATCCTCTCCGGGGCGCGGCGGGTGTTCCTGCGCGATGGTTTCGCGGCTGCGAGCACGGACGCTATCGCTGCGGAGGCGAAGGTCTCCAAGCGGACGCTCTACGCCTACTATCCGAGCAAGGAGGACCTCTTCGCCGACGTCATGCGCAAGCTGACCATCGAGAACCCCCAGACCCGTGCGCTCGAGTCCATAGAGGAGATGTCGCCCGGCGACGGGGAAGAATTGCGCCGGGATCTCATGGAGCTCGCGCAGAAGATAGTCGTGACCATGATGCAGCCCGACTACCTTGCGCTGCTCAGGACGACCATCGCTGACACCCACAGATTCCCGCAGTTGGGCGGGCTCTTCCGCGCCACCGTGCCCGAGAGGGCTCTGAGGAGCTTCGCGGTCTTCATCGAGCGCGGAAGAGAACGAGGCGTAGTCGATCCAGACGTAGACGGGGAGACGGCGGCCCGCATGTTCATCGGGCCATTGCTCACGTATGCGGTCCTGGGTGGTCTCTTCGCCGAAGGGCCGCCGCGCCAGCCTACACGAGAGAAGATCGAGGAGATCGTGGACCTGTACGTAAAGGCGATCACCTGAGGATAGCGAGAAGGAGGTTCGCTATGGAGATCGACACTCGGAAGAATGCAGAGATCCGGCACGCGACGTGCTGTGTGATCGGCTGCGGCCCGGCGGGGGCGATGCTCGGGCTGATGCTCGCGCGCGAGGGGGTTGACGTGCTCGTTCTGGAGAAGCATTCGGACTTCCTGCGGGACTTCAGGGGGGATACGCTCCATCCCTCGACCCTTGAGATAATGGACGAGCTCGGGCTCGCGGAGGGCCTGCTCGAGCTCAGGCATACGAAGGCCCGGAGGATCACAGCCCGCCTCCCGGGACGGACCATCAACGTCGCCGACCTCGGCTGCCTGAAGACGCGCTACCCGTACATCACCTTCATGCCACAGTGGGACTTCCTGGACTTCGTCACAGCTGAAGCCGGGCGCTACCCGAACTTCCGCCTCGAGATGAACGCCGAGGCGAAGGGGCTGATCCTCGAGGACGGAGCGGTGCGCGGCGTGCGCTACCTGACGCCGGAAGGTCCGCGCGAGGCACGGGCGCTCCTGACCGTCTCTGCCGACGGACGTTCTTCCCCCTTCAGGGAGCAGGCCGGCCTCAAAATGGTCAGGACCTCACCGCCCATAGACGTGCTCTGGTTCAGGCTCTCGCGGCGGGAGGGAGACCCCGAAGACACCTTCGGCTACGCCGGGAACGGGCGGTTCGTGGCCGTCATAAACCGCGGAGAGTACTGGCAGATCGCCTACGTTATCAGGAAAGGTGAGTACCAGAGCGTGCGCGCCGGCGGCCTCGAAGCGTTCCGGCGCTCGGTCGGCGAGGCCATCCCCGAGTTCGCAGGCCGTACAGGGGAGGTGGGGGACTGGGAGGACGTGAAGCTCCTCACGGTGCAGGCTGATAGGCTGCGGCGCTGGCACAGGCCGGGCCTCCTGTGCATCGGCGACGCCGCCCATGCGATGTCGCCGGTGGGTGGTGTCGGCATCAACCTCGCCATAGCCGACGCCGTCGCGGCGGCGAACGCGCTCGCGGAGCCGCTCAAGGCCGGACGGGTGAGAGGTCGCGACCTGATGGCCGTGCAGCTCAGGCGCTGGTTGCCGACCCGCGTGATACAGGCCCTCCAGTCCTTCGCCCAGCGGCGTGTGATCTCCTCGTCACTCAGCCCGGACGGGGCACCCTCGCTCCCCAGGCTCGCGGGAGTGCTGCTGCGCCTGCGGCCAGTGCGCGACCTTCCGGCCCGCATCATCGCCTTCGGCATATGGCCAGAACATGTCAGGTACACAGAGCCCGCTGTGAGGGCCGGCCGGACTCAGGGGGCGAGAAAGGAGTCCGTGAGATGAATACGCTCAGGGTGCTCGCGAGCCCCAGGGTGTGGGGACCGGTCTTCGGCGTGGTCGTCGTGCTCGCCCTCATCTTCTACGCCTACCTGGCCGCGGTCGTCAGCCCCGAGGAGAGCCTCAAGGACCTGCCCATCGCCCTGGTGAACGAGGACAGAGGGGGAAACCTGGCCGGGAAAGACGTCAACCTCGGCGACCGCGTCGTCGATAAAGTCACTAGCCCAGACTCGCCGGCGGCGGGCACCGTCGCATGGGCACGCCCTCACACCCGCGGCGAGGCGCTCGAGGGCATCGGCAACGATGAGTACTACGGCGCCATCATCATCCCCAGGGACTATACGAAGAGAATCTCCGGCGTCGCCGGCCCACCGACGATACCCATAGCCGTGGTCGTCGAAGACCGGGGCGCCGAGATAAGCGGTCAGCCCGTGAAGCTCGGCGAGGAGGTGGCGGGCAGGATCACCTCCCCCAACTCTCCGGCCCCGGGTTTCGTGCAATGGACCCGCGTCTCCGCCCGCGAGAAGGCTTTGAAAGGTCTCGAAAGCGGTGAGTACTACGCGGCAATCATCGTCCCGAAAGACTACTCGCAGCGTCTGGCAGGCATATCCGGGCCGCAGGCCCCTTCCGGACAGGCGCCTGCTCCTGAGCCGGCCGGGATCGAGTTGCTGACCAGTCCGGCCGTCAGGCCGTCTACCACGGCCCTGATCGAAAACGCCTTCACCGGTATCGTCGGCGGGGTCTCCGGGGCGACGAGCGAGCGCATACTGGGTGCGCTCTCGGAGCAGGGCGTTCCGGTGCCACAGGGGGCCGGGCGGGTGATCTCCGACCCGGTGAGAGGCAGAGTCTCAGAGGCGGACGTCTCCGGTGATGCCGGGCCGCTCCCGAAGGCTCCGAAGTCGGCGGAGATAGAGGTCCTCACCAATCCTTCGGCCGGTCAGGCCGTCTCGACGCTCGCACAGAACATCTGTACGGGGATCGTGGCTGCGGTCTCGCGGGCGACGAGCGGGCAGCTCTCCGCAGCCGCAGGTGAGCAGGGGACGCAGCTTCCGCCCGAAGTCGCTGCTGTCGTCGGCGACCCTGTTCGGGCCAACATCACCGAGGCGCAGCCGGTCGGACCCGACTCTGGCAACGGGCAGTCGCCTTTCTTCCTCGCCTTCCTGGTTAACCTGTCGGGCCTGATCGGGGGCGCGGCGATCTTCTTCCTCGTCGAGGGCGCCGCCGAGCGCCTGGAGGTACGTGACCTTCGCCCTTCGCGTTCGGGTCTGTGGACGGTGCGCCTCCTGCTGGCACTTGTATACGGCGCGCTCGTGGCCGGAGCCGAGCTCTGGGTCGCGTTCGGCCTTCTCGGCGTCGAGCACGAGGCGAGCACGGCGCAGGTGTACCTGTTCCTCGCGCTCGCGACGACGGCGGCCGCGTCGGTGACCATGCTCTTCGCCGTGGCTTTCGGTGCTGCTGGCATCGGGATCAGCGCCGTCCTCAACGTGATCCTGGGTCTCGTCTCCTCCGGCGGCCTAGCGCCCCTCGAGGCGCTCCCGCCCTTCTACCAGGCCTACGCCGACTGGTTGCCTCTGCGCTACGCCATCGACGGGCTTCGCTCCCTGCTCTTCTATGGTGGCTCCCTCGACGCGGCAAGTCTCGAAGGCGGATGGCGGGACTCGTTGTGGTTCCTCGGTAACGACGGGCGCTCCGAGGCGGCCGGCCTCGAAGATGCCGTGTGGATGATCTGCTCGTACCTCGCTCTATCGGTCGTGCTCGGGTACCTGATCTCGCTCCTCCGTGACCTCTTCACGCGGCGCGAGCGTACGAAGACCAGGAAACTGCCCGAGGGAGTGGAGGGGTAGACCTCTCGCACGAACAACCGCCGCCCGGAGTCTCTTCCGGGCGGCTTTCTCCTTTCGTAAACGTTGCCGGCGGTGATATATTAAGAGCATGCACGCCAGGGATCATAAGGTTCAGAAGTCGGACTCCCGACTATAAAGCCCTGCGCGAATTACCCCTGATCTAGAACCACACCAAGTTTGTAAACGAAGGAGTCTCTCGTGAGCGAGACGAGACAGAGGAAGACTTACAACCCGACGGACCTCGAACGCCGCTGGCAGGAGCGGTGGGCCGAGAGCGGCCTTTACAAGACCGACGAGGACGAGAGCAAGCCGAAGCACTACGCGCTCACGATGCTCCCCTATCCGAGCGGCGATCTTCACGTCGGGCACTGGTACGCGATGACGCCTTCGGACACGCGGGCGCGCTTTATGCGGATGAACGGCTTTCGGGTCTTCTTCCCGATAGGCTTCGACGCGTTCGGGCTCCCCGCCGAGAACGCCGCCATAAACCGCGGCATCCACCCCTACACGTGGACCATGTCGAACATAGAGAACATGCGCGGCCAGCTCAGGCAGATGGGCGCGATGTTCGACCTCGATGCCGAGGTGGTTACCTGCGACCCGGAGTACTACCGGTGGAACCAGTGGTTCTTCCTCAAGTTCTTCGAGAAGGGGCTCGCGTACCGCGAGGAGGCGCCCGTCGACTGGTGCCCCAAGGACAACACCACGCTCGCGCGCGAGCAGGTCGTGGGTCCAGACAGGCGCTGCGAGCGGTGCGGGACGCCCGTAATAAAGAAGAACCTCGCGCAGTGGCTCTTCAAGATCACCGACTACGCCGAGGAGCTCCTCGACTTCTCGAAGATAGACTGGCCCGAGCGGGTCGAGACGCTGCAACGGAACTGGATCGGACGCTCCGAAGGGGCCGAGATTCTCTTCGAGATCGAAGGCTACGGCCCCATAGAGGTCTTCACGACGCGGCCGGACACCCTCTTCGGCGCCACGTTCTTCGTCATGAGCCCAGAGCACCCCGCGGTCGATGAGATAACGACCCCAGACAGGGCAGACGAGGTGCGCGCCTACGTCGAGAAGGCCGGCAGGATGAGCGAGATCGACCGCACCGACGTGACGCGGGAGAAGACCGGCGTGTTCACGGGGGCTTACGCGATAAACCCCGCGAACGGGGAGCGCATCCCCGTCTACATCGCCGACTACGTGCTCATGGGCTACGGGACGGGTGCGATCATGGCCGTCCCCGGCCAGGACGAGCGGGACTGGGAGTTCGCCGAGAAGTACGGCCTGCCCATTATTCGTACCGTCCAGCCCCCAGAGGACTTCGACGGGAAGTGGTACCTCGGAGACGGGCCGGCGATCAACAGCGGCTTCCTCGACGGCCTCAACGTCGATGAGGCCAAGGAGCGTATGATCTCCTGGCTCCAGGAGAACGGCTTCGGCAGGAGGGCCGTGACCTACCGCCTGCGCGACTGGCTCATAAGCCGCCAGCGCTACTGGGGGACCCCGATCCCGATAATCTACTGCGACGAGTGCGGCATCGTCCCCGTGCCTGAAGAGGACCTCCCCGTACTCCTCCCCGAGGACGCAGAGTTCATGCCCACCGGCGAGTCGCCCCTGAAGCGCGACCCCGACTTCTACAACACGACGTGCCCGAACTGTGGCGGCCCGGCCACGCGCGAGACGGACACGATGGACACGTTCATGGACTCCTCGTGGTACCAGTACCGCTACCTGAGTCCCCACTACGACGAGGGACCTTTCGACCCCGAGCGTGGCGAGAAGTGGCTCCCCGTGGACCAGTACACCGGCGGTATAGAGCACGCCGTCATGCACCTCATGTACACCCGCTTCTTCACCAAGGTCATGCGCGACCTCGGCCTCGTCGAGTTCGACGAGCCGATGACTAGGCTCTTCAACCAGGGCATCATCTTAGGTCCCGACGGCAACCGCATGAGCAAGAGCCGCGGCAACGTCGTCAACCCGCAGGACTACGTTGACCGCTACGGCTCCGACGCCCTGCGCTCGTTCCTGATGTTCGTGGGACCGTGGAGCGAGGGAGGGCCCTGGGATAGCAAGGGTATAGAGGGCGTCTCCCGCTTCCTCAGGCGCGCACTCTCGCTCGTGACGGAGGGCGACTCCTCGGGCGGCGACGCCGACCCGTCCGAGCTCACCCGTAGAACCAACAGGCTCGTCAAGAAGATCACGGAGGACCTCGAAGCCTTCCGCTTCAATACGGCTATAGCCGCGCTCATGGAACACACCAACTACCTGCTCGCGATCCGGGGCCGCGTCGATGACGAGGAGTGGCAAGGAGCGATGCGGACCTTCGTCATGGTCCTCTCCCCGTTCGCGCCGCACCACGCTGAGGAGATGTGGGCCGCGATGGGGGAGGAGTACTCCGTCCACGAACAGGCGTGGCCCGGCTACGAGGAAGCCCTGATCCAGGCCCAGGAGATCACGCTCATAGTCCAGGTGAACGGCAAGCTGCGCGACCGCATCGAAGTGCCCGCCGATATCTCGGAAGAGGCGGCGAAGGAGCTCGCCGTGTCGAGCGCCAGGGTCCGTCCTCACCTCGAAGGCAAGGAACTGCGCAAGAGCATCTACGTCCCGGGACGGCTCGTCAACCTCGTCGTCGGATAGCGCGGAGCACGTTGCATAGAGGGTAGCGACCACGAAGGGCGCACAAGTGATGTCGTGACATTTGTCTCCCCGATTCATCGTGATCTGCTTGAATCCGCACGAGAATTGAAGCGGAGGAAAGCACATGGCGGACGTTGAGAGACCAGAAAACCAGCCACCGTCTGAGGCCAATGCTAACCAAGCGACTGCTCAAGCGGGAGGAACTGCGGACAAGTGGCCGACCCGAATAGGTGTTTTCTCGCTGGGCATCGTCGCGGTGCTATGCATCGTTGCTCTTATCTTCCTGAGTAATCTCCCCAATCCTCCGGGAACTGCGTCGCCTCCTGCCGCGCAGGGCGAGCAGCCCAGCGGGGCTGGACCCGTCGCCGCCCAAGTCGCAGGTGATACCGGGTCGCTCGGCCTACTCGGCCAGATAGTCGGTGTCCTTGGAACCATCGCGGCCGCCGCGGTGGGCGGCATCTCGGGGATGTTGACCGGTCGTTCTAGCGGAGCAGAGGGTACTCCGTCCGGCCTCTCAGGGTTGTTGCCCGGCGGTGGTCGCTCGGGCGGAGGGGAGAACGGGTAAGGTCGTCCTCTGCACCGGCGCTCGAAGCGCTAAACCTCACAATCGCTGGAGAACCTTCGCACGCTCAGTGGCGACCGCGCCGCCTGATGTATGAGGCGGCTTCTTCAGGAGAGATGCCGCGCTGTGCGGCTCCCACCGCGGCGGCGTAAAGCAGCGCGTCGTGCCGCGAGCCGGTACGCACCTCGGCCTCTACCGTCTTTCGGCCCAGGCGCCGCGCTGCCGCCACACGATGGTACCCGTCGGCGAGGAGCAAGCCTTCTTCGGTGTCGAAGACGACGACGGGCGGGAGCGCTTCGAGCATCTCGGTGTAGCGCTCGACCCGCGCGGTGTCGAGGTGCGCCCCTGGGTCTACCGGTGCGCCATCGAGGAGATCTGCGATGCTCACCTGCGTCATCACACCGGTCGTCGAATAGACGCCGCGATCCCTCTGCCGGCTAGTCTTCGAAGAGCGAACCCAGGCCGCCGCCCCCACTGCCGCCCTGTCCCGGGTGGGAATGTTCGGGGATAGTAGGGCCCTCAGAGGGTTGTATGAGTACCCAGCCCGCTCCCTGGAACGCGATCTGGAACGACTCGCCGCTGCCGCGCCCCGTGAAGGTCTTGAAGGAGACGTCGCTCCTGACGCTCGTGCTCACGCCGCCGCTCCAGGCTATGGCCGAGTCGGGGTCGGCGAAGGTCGGGGTCGAGGTATCGAGGAGGACGGGCTCCCCGTCGGAGGTGACTGCGACCTTGCCCGTGCCTTCGAGCACGACGTTGAAGAGACCTCCGGCCAGGCGGCCTGCGCCCTCGACCCGCTTTATGTCCCAGTCGATGCCAGGCTCGAAGGCGAGTATGTTGTCGCCGTTCACGGTCATGCGCTCGTTCTCGAGCTCGAGGATCATGATCTTGCGCTTGTCCTGCGCGAGGAAGAGGTCGCCCGTTCCTGTAGCTACCATGAGCTTGACGCCCTCGCCCGTTACGGCCTTCTTGAAGAAACGCCCCAAGCCCCCGCTCTTGTGCTCGAAACGCACGTCGCCCTGGTAGGCGACCATCGAGCCGAGCTTGGCCTGGATCTGGTCGTTCTCCAGCCGCACCTTGAGCATCGCCGAGTTCTGCAGCGTGAACCGGCCCGCCGGCGTAACTTCCTTGAACTGCTCGAGATTCGTCTCGCTCACCACCGCACCTCCTGAATGCGTTTCGCGACAATGATCTACTACGTTTGGTCCGCTGTCCAGGTTTCTGAGAGCAGCCCGGCCATTCGCGAAGCCGCCCACAGTACAAAAATTAGCCTGTCTGGATGATGCGCCAGTACCGTCTCTTAGGGTAAGATCCACCCGTAACGGGACGGGGGATTCTTCTCTTTCGACTCACTAGAGGAGGGGATGTTGGTGAGGAAGACCATTCTTCTGAGCGCTTCGATGGCGTTAGCGCTGGCGCTTGCTTGCGTGGCGGCGGCGCTGACGGCCGCACCCGGCGTCGGGCAGACGGCGACGGTCACCCTGGTAGGGGCTGGAGATATCGCCGACTGCAGCGTGGCCGCTGACAGCGCTACGGCGAAGCTTCTGGGAAGGATACCGGGGACGGTCTTCACCCTTGGGGACAACGCCTACCCCGACGGCACCGCAAAGCAGTTTAGAAAATGCTACGACCCTACCTGGGGCAAGTACAGGAAGCGCACCAAGCCAACGGCCGGCAACCACGACTACCACACGAGAGGGGCGAAGCCCTACTTCGAGTACTTCGGACGGCGGGCGGGCAGGCCGAGCCGGGGCTATTACAGTTACAGGCGCGGGAGCTGGCACATCGTCGCCCTCAACAGCAATTGCAAAGAGGTGGGGGGTTGCGGCAGGCACTCTGAGCAGGGACGCTGGCTGCGCAGGGATCTCGCAAATCATCCCTCGCTGTGCACCCTTGCTTACTTCCACCACCCGCTCTACGCCTCGGGCACAGGTAGCGATACACCCGAGGTGAAGCCACTCTGGAGGATCCTCTACGACCGGGACGCCGACGTAATACTCTCGGGACACGCCCACCGCTACGAGCGCTTCCGCCCGATAACGCCCAACGGCGAACCTGACGTGGCCAGCGGCATCCGCCAATTCATCGTAGGGACCGGCGGCGAACCGGGTGAAAAAATGTACGGTTCAACCGACCCGAACATGCAGGTCATGAAACGCAACACCCCAGGTGTCCTCAAGCTCGACCTCAGCGCCGGCTCTTACCACTGGAAGTTCGTCCCCATAGCTGGCAAGATCTTCACCGACTCCGGCACCGACGGGTGCCACTGAGGCGGTTTGTGGCAGGCACACAAACCGCCTCAGTGGCTATCAACTCTCGCCGCCTTGCTCAGAACATCCTGCCGCCGACGGGAACTTCCCGGTCCGGCGCCAGGAGCACCACCTCTTCGTTTTCGTCCGGTACTCCGAGGACGAGAACCTCGCTCTTGAAGCCTGCAATCCTCTTGGGCGGGAAGTTGACCACGGCGATGACCTGTCTTCCGACGAGCATCTCCAGCTCGTAGTGCGCAGTTAGCTGCGCGCTGGTCTTTCTGGTACCGACCCCAGGCCCGAAGTCCACGGTGAGTTTTATCGAGGGCTTGCGAGCCTCAGGAAACGGCTCGGCATCGACGATGTTGCCGACCCTTACGTCCACCTTGTCGAAGTCTTCCCAGCTGATCTCTGGCAATCCACCCTCCTTTGTCTGGAGGCTACAGGTTACAGGCTTCAGTAAGAAAGCTGTAGCCTGATACCTAAGACCTGAGGCCCTACAAAAGGTTTCGTACCTCGAACAGCTCCCTGACGACGTGGAGGTTGAGATGTCCTGGCAGAAAGGTGTCGCGCGACCACTGCACGGGGAGCCCGTCGGCCAGGTACATGGTCTGGACCAGAGAGAGCGCGGCGGAGAGAGTTTTCAGACCCAGCCTCCTCCCGACGCGCTCGTCCGGATCTATCATGACGGCCTCGATAGACATCTGGGAAAAGCCCACGGACACGCCCTCCGAAACCAGGAGATCAAGCAGCATTGTGTCGGGGCGGAAACGCTCCCTGGCCTCATCGACCCCGATAACCTCCTCCGGGACCACGTCAACCATCCAGGCCGCCGGCCTTCTCTCCACGAGCAGGACGCGCGATACTTTGACGAGCGGGATTCCCCTTGGCACCTCGAGCGCCGCCGCCTCGTCAGGAGCGGCCCCGACCGCCTCGATGCTGAGATCCCTGCTATCCAGCTCAAGGCCCAGCCGCCCGGCGTGAACGGTGTACGTCTCAAGCCGCTCCAGGCCGGCCGCGAGCCGCGCTCCTTCAGGGGGACGTACCAGGAAAGTGCCGCTCCCCCTGCGCCGCTCCAGGAACCCTCGCTCCACGAGCCTCGCCAGCGCAGCACGCACCGTAACCCGCGACACGCCTAAAGTGTCGACCAGCTCGGCCTCGGGCGGTATCCGGTCCCCGGCCTTGTAGCGACCTCCCAGCAGCAGATCCTCTATCCGCCGCTCGACCTGCAGGTAGAGAGGGTCCCCACGTAGCGCCCCCGATTTCCGCCGGTCCAGCCCGATCCCGTCTCCTCTCTCCGACCGAAGATATACCGAATCCTATCCCACCGCCCACGTCCCGCAAGGAAAACGTAAGCCTTTGGCCCCTTGTATGACAAATTGGTATTAACTATGATGCGTTTGTAGCCAGCAGGCTGAGGTGAGAGGGCAAGTAGGTTTCTAGTGTGAGGCTGCATCGGCGGGCTGCCTGGGGATCGACTTTGTAGTGGGATATGTAGCGGGCTACGGGAAAGGGGAGGTCTCTAGATGAGTGAGCAGCGAGAGAGACGGACGACGCAGGGGGTAGAGTACGAGAACGTAGGCTCGGAGTATCTGGAGCACCGCCAGTTGCAGAGGGGTGCTGCGAGCTGGGTGCTGTTGATGGGGCTCGGGATCGCCTACGTCATCTCGGGCGAGTTCGCGGGATGGAACTTCGGGCTCGCCGAGGGTGGGGCGGGTTGCTCATAGCGACGGTGCTCATGGCGGTCATGTACACCGCGATGGTCTTCGCGCTCGCCGAGCTCTCGACGATCATACCGACGGCAGGCGGGGGATACGCCTTCGCGCTGCGGGCCATGGGACCATGGGGCGGCTTTATGACGGGGGTTGCCATCCTCATCGAGTACGCCATTACCCCGGCTGCCATCGTCACCTTTATCGGGGCTGCGGTGGAGGCCTTCATCGGTTTCGGCGGGCCCATCGTCTACCTCATCTTCTACGCGATCTTCGTCGGGATATTGCTCTACGGCGTCGGCGAGGCGCTCAAGCTCATGTACGTCATAACGGCGGTCGCCGTGGCCGCCCTCTTGATCTTCGTGGTCGGCATGATCCCGCAGTTCGACCCTGCCAACCTGTTCGACATACAGCCGACAGAGGCTGCTGGTGCGAGCGCGTTCTTGCCTTTCGGTTACGTCGGGATCTGGGCGGCTTTCCCCTATGCGATCTGGTTCTACCTCGCCATAGAGGGACTGCCGCTCGCCGCAGAGGAGACGCGCAACCCGACGAGGGATATGCCGAGAGGGTTCATCGCCGCCATGTTCAGCCTGCTCGTCCTGGCTGGGCTCATCCTCATCTTCGGGCCTGGCGGGGGAGGTTCGGCGCAGATCCAGGACTCGGGGGCGCCCCTGATCGACGCCATCGAGTCGCCCAAAGCCTACGGCGGCACCAACTGGCTCAGTTCTCTGATCAACGTCGTCGGGCTTACGGGTCTGATCGCCAGCTTCTTCTCGACGATCTACGCCTACTCGCGCCAGACGTTCGCCCTCAGTCGAGCCGGGTATCTCCCGAAGGTGCTCTCGCTCACGAGCAGCCGGAGGGTGCCGTGGGTGGCTCTCGTGGTCCCCGGCATCATCGGCTTCATCCTGGCGTATAGTGGCCACGGCGCGACGCTGGTCAACGTCGCCGTCTTCGGCGCGACGGTTTCCTACGTCCTGATGATGCTCGCGCACGTCCTTCTGCGCATACGGGAACCCGGCACCGAGCGTCCCTACCGCACGCCTGGCGGCATGGTGACCTCGGGCGTGGCCCTCTTGCTGGCGGCGGCCTCCGTCGTGGCGACGTTCATCGTCGACCCTGTCGCGGCTGGTATCATGGCCGGCGTCTACGTGCTCTTCGTCGCCTACTTCGGACTCTACAGCCGCCACCACCTCGTCGCCCAGGCGCCCGAGGAGGAGTTCGCGACGCTGGAGAAGGCAGAGTCCGAGCTCGCCGGAAGCTAGAGCGTCCGCTAGAGAGGAGAACAATGGACACCACGCAAGTCCAGGGACAGATCGACCTCGACACCCTGCGCTCGGAGGTCGACGCAGGGAGGATAGACACCGTCCTCCTCGCGATGACGGATATGCAGGGGCGCCTCCAGGGCAAGCGCCTCACTGCGAGCTACTTCCTCGATGAGGTCGTCGGGCACGACGCCGAAGGGTGCAATTATCTTTTGGCCGTGGACGTTGAGATGAACACCGTGGAGGGCTACGCCATGTCCTCCTGGGAGCGCGGCTACGGCGACTTCGTCTTCAAGCCCGACATGGAGACCCTCAGGCTCGTCCCCTAGCAGGATGGGACGGCGCTCGTGACGTGCGACCTACTGTGGGAGGACGGCTCCCCTGTAGTGGCCTCGCCGCGTCAGATCCTCAAACGCCAGCTCGAACGCCTCTCCGAGCGCGGCCTCGAAGCCTGGGTGGGCACGGAGCTCGAGTTTCTCGTCTTCATGGACTCCTACGAGGAGGCCTGGCGCAAGGGGTATCGGGATCTCGAACCGGCCAACTACTACAACGTGGACTACTCGCTCCTCGGGACGGCGCGCGTCGAGCCCCTGCTGCGGCGCATCCGCAACTCGATGGCCGGGGCAGGGCCCGCCGTCGAGAATGCCAAGGGCGAGTGCAACTTCGGGCAACACGAGATCAACTTCAAATTCGACCGCGCCCTGGCGACGGCCGACGGGCACGCGATCTACAAGAACGGCGCGAAGGAGATCGCAGCCCAGGAAGGCTGCTCTCTGTCGTTCATGCCGAAGTTCGACGAGCGCGAGGGGAACTCCTGCCACATCCACCTCTCCTTGCGCGCTGAGGACGGAACCCCCGTCTTCGCCGAAGGCCACGAGTTCTCCGAGACGTTTCAGAACTTCCTCGCGGGACAGCTCGCGTGCCTGCGCGAGTTCACGCTCTTCTTCGCCCCGAACATAAACTCCTACAAGCGTTACGCGAAGGGCTCCTTCGCCCCTACGGCCGTGGCGTGGGGGAAGGACAACCGTACCTGCTCGTTGCGCATCGTCGGCCACGGTGGTTCGCTCAGGGTCGAGAACCGGCCGGCGGGGACGTGAACCCTTACCTCGCTATAGCGGCCATGATCGCCGCAGGGTTGCACGGCATGGAGAACGAGCTCCCACTCGAAGACGAGTTCGTCGGGAACGCCTACGAGGCGGACAAGCCCCACGTACCGACGAACCTCGGAGAGGCCGGGAACTTGTTCGCACAGAGCGAGACGGCACGTAACGCTTTCGGCAAAGAAGTCGTCGAGCACTACCTCAACATGGCGCGCGTCGAGATCGAAGCCTTCGAGGCCGCCGTCACGGACTGGGAACGCTACCGCAACTTCGAGCGCCTGTGAGCCGCAGGCCGAACATAGGCGTCACCGCGGCGACCGAGATGGTGAGCTACGGCGTCTGGGAGAACATACCGGCGATCATCAGCCCGGCGCGTTATATAGAGGCCGTGCAGCGCGCCGGGCTGATGATCGCCGGTATGTTCTCCCAGACGCCGTAGC
>CADDZK010000018.1 GCA_902812425.1 Actinomycetota bacterium | reverse complement strand
CCACCGCCGGAGCCACCGCAGCCTACCGCTACCAGTGCCAGTACCAGGGCTAGACTGACCACGATTATTCTGATTCGCAAGCGCCCTCCTCGTTCGCCTACCCGTACGAGCCTCTCCGTGGGCGGTAGGCTCTCTGACTATTCCTCTGGTCGATCGTTTACGGCATCATATAGAGTAATAAGGATCGGCGCTACGGGAGTACAGTATCTCGCTTAGATACGCCGAAAGCGCAGGACCGAGCTTCGAAGCTCGGTCCCGTTGGCAGCAGCGCGAGCAAGAACTCTCCCAGAACGAACGGAAAGCCGTCATACGGTTTCACGTCGTGCTAAACAAGGAGACAACCACCTCCAATATCTGCAGGGTTAGAGTAGAGACACATAAGCCAAGATCTGCCCGCGCTACCTTCACTGATAACGTGCCCGAATCAGTTACCAATCACAGTGCGCACTATCTTGGAGGCTGCCTATAATGACCACTCTATAGCGGTGCTCCTGTTGCCTATGTGGCTCACCTCACGGTTATTTTGCAAAGTCACCAAGGATGAAGGTCAGCCGTGCCTTTCCTCTGGCAACACGAAATGGATGTCATTTCTCTCCGCACTGGACATGACTTTCTCCATGTCCGGTGGATCGGCGGGAGCCTCAAACGAGGCTCTGTCGCTCACATGTACCCCAACCTCCCGGAAGAAGCGCTCGTGGGAGCCCGGCAACGTACTCGTCACTAATACTCTGCCGTTCTGTGCGCCAGTATTCTTGAACGTGTGAAGCGTTCCTCTCGGAATCCACATGAACGAGCCTGGCTCTGCCTCGATTGTCTCATTGCCACTTAGAAACGAAAAAGTGCCTTCCAGAACGTAGAACGCCTCTTCTTGCTGGTGGTGGACGTGCGGAGGTGGGCCACCCTGGGGTGGGATCAAGCCCTCGAAAACCGAGAGGCCAACGCTCTCGCCATCAGCCTTGAAGGCTACAAAGTCACCCAGGACCCAGAGAGTCTCCCCTTCGCCGGGTGGTACACGCACGACGCCCTGATCTCTCGTCTCCATCTGGGTGCCTCTCCTTTCTCTTTTCTTCATGATTGCATTAAGGTCAGCCCCGGTGCTGAGTGGTTCTACGCAGTGCTCCGTTTCTCCTCAGGCAGTTCCTCGAGCAGATCTGCCTCAAGCTTCTTGTTGAACATGCGCAGCCGACCATCGACGCGGGGCCACTGCTCGGCCGGGCGGTCGTAGCAGAGCTCTACTCCATTGCCATCCGGGTCATGGATGTTCACTACCTCGCTTATGCCGTAATCGCGCATGCTCTCGATGGGCCAGTCGTGGTCGAGCAGCCGCTTGAGCGCACGGGCAAGTTCACGCCGGTCTGGATAGAGCAAGGCAAAGTGGAAGAGCCCCGTGTGTCGCTCTGGCGGCGCTGTATTGCCCCGCTGCTCGACGAGGCCGACGTGATGGTGGTAGCTTCCCGAAGCAGAAAGAAAGACCAGCGGCCGGGGTGTTGGCTCCTCACGCATGTCCTGAGTGACCTGCAAGCCAAGGACATCCCGGTAGAAGGCTATGGCCCGATCGAGATCGCTGGTCCAAAGGGCGACGTGCCCGATGCGGGTTGCGGGATGAATAGCTGTGTCGTTTATTGGAGCTCTACCTTCCTCCACGTTGTTCGGCATCAACTGTACTCCTTTCAGCATGTGCCTTTTTCTGCTAGATTGACTTTAGGCAGAAATGAGCGGAAAGGGTACCCCAGAAAATCTGGGGTTTTAGGCGAAGCGTATGACAACTAGCAGATCTCTTTATGAACGGGCATTCAAGGAGATCAAGCGACTCTGTAACTCGGGGCTCGACGATGGCACCTTACTCCCTGCAGTAGTCGAGTGCTTGCAAGACGCGGTAGCGGCTGAGGCATACTGCTGCTTCGCCATGGACCCAGTAAGTGGACTGATGATGCGAGCTGTCTCTGAAGGGCTGGGCGGTGAGCAGAGACGGTACTTCTTCCTCGAGCATATTTACCTAGAAGACGATGTGAATGGATATGACTGGACGGCTCGCAACTGGCGCCAGCCGGTGATGTTGCTCTCGGAGGCTACTGGAGGTAGGCTCGAGCGCTCTCTACGATACCGGGAATTCCTCCGACCAGTAGGACTCGGCCATGAGATGCGCGGCGTTTGTACATTGGACAAAGAGCGTTGGGGTGGAACCGACTTGACCAGGGAAAGGGGTCGTCCCGACTTTAACCCTCAAGAGGTCGCGTTTCTACGTCAGGTCGCTCCGCATCTCGGGGCTGGTCTAAGGGCGGCGGCACTTATAGCGCAAGCTTCTTTAGACTCAGAAGGCGTCCCTGGAGTACTAGTTCTTGACCATCGAGGCTGGGTAACACAATACACTCAAGCTGCAAAAGGCTTGCTTGAGGAGCTAGAAGATCTGGGGCCCGGTTGGCAGGAGGGCGAAGGCTTGCCTCTGGCAATATGGATGGTGGCTAGCGCAGTGCGAAAAGCCTTAATGGCCCAAAGTGATCGAGATCAGGCTATGGTCCCACGTCTCTGTATCAAAGCTCGCTCCGGTCGGTGGCTAACGCTGCAAGGAGCTCTCACTGAAGCCCGACCAGACGAGCCTAGTGGCGCGATGATCTTTATAGAGCCTGCCGGACCAAAGGAAATGACTTGGCTGAAGACCAGCGTATATGGCCTGACCCCGCGAGAGCGGGAGGTAGTTGAACTCGTCATACGCGGCGCTTCTGGCAAACAGATATCCGAGACGCTTTACATCTCCGAGTACACCGTTCAGGAGCATCTCTCGAACATCTTTGACAAGGTCGGCGTACGAGGCCGAAGGGCTTTAGTAAAACGTCTCTTCTTCGACAACATCTACTCACCCGTACAGCAGCCGGCCCTCTAAAGCCAGCACACAGACGCTCTACCTCAACCTAGGACGACCTCTATTGCGCGCGCCGTCTGGTCCCCTATCGAGGGTCTTTTCGTCATGGGTTGTCCGGGCGAAGAGGGAAGAGTTTTCTGCGAGACGCTGGAGCACTCCAGCGTCTCGCAGAGTTCCGGTTACTTCACGTTTTCTGCTCCAGCTCGGCCAGACGTTTTTCCATGTGCTTCACGCGTTGCTCCAGCGTTCCCTCCGCCCGTGGCGGAGACGGCGGCTCCCCTTTTTGCTGCCCGGCCTTGGAGGGGTCCAGAACGGCGGTGGTGTTGATGTCGATGCCGATTCCCCAGAGCGAACACGGTACAGATCCGAGCGCCAGGCACCACTGCCACATGATCGCCTTCGGGTGAGGGGTGGCGGGATCGGGCCGGTGGAAGCGCCAGTATTCATCGCTGCCTTCCGCGCCCTGGTATACCTTCGCGCCAGCATCCCTGGAGCAGGCGTAATCAGCCCGACACGCCCAGTAGATGACCCGCGGGGCCTTGGCCATGATGGCGTCGGCGACGTTGGGCAGCGCGTACATCCCTGCGGTGTAGCCGGTGTTGTTGTTCGTCTCGTTGATCCACGCTGCGGCGTAGTCCACCAGCGCTGCTGACCAGTTTCCACCTTCCACGTCGAGGTAGCACACGTCCCCTTCGGGGAACCCCTCCGCCTTCATCTTGTCGGCGGCGTCCCGGGCATCCTTCTTGCCCTGCTCCTCGGTGAGTATCTTGGACCCCGGCCCGGAGAGCTGCTGGCCCACGTAGATCGGGGCGAGCCCGAACCCGATGTCGACCAAAGACTTGCGCCGCCCGTGGTAGTAGTTCCACCCGTGCGACGGGGCTTCGGGGAGATAGAACCCGTAGGCCCAGACGTTCGTGTGGTCGTAGATACGCTGTAGTTGCTCGGGTGTAGGGCAGATCAAGCTGTCCAGCATGACGTACGGCGGCGGGCCTGGGTCGTCCGGCGCGGGCTCGTCCTCGCCGCTCTGGCCCGAAGGGATGACCCCGACCCCGGCGATCTCACCCGCGTAGGTCAGGTTGAAGACGTTGTGGGCGCTCTTCACGGTGCGCTTCTCGTTGAGCCCGAAGGGGGTATCCGCCGCTATGGTCCACTGGTCGCCGTTCGCGTCAGGCTCGGTGGATACGATCATGACGTGTCCGTCGTTGTCCCTCTCGAAGGGGTAGCCGAGGATAGTACCGACAGGATACTTCTTGTTGGGGTCGAAGTTCCGTTTGTTGGCGAGGTTATTCTGCCACCAGAACGTACCCCACCCGTGCTCCTCGTTGACGGCGCGGTTGAAGAGGTTGACCGCCCCCGAACAGAGGCACCCGAAATTGTGTACGTCCTGGGCAGAGGGCGCGGGGCCCGGTTTGGCGTAGAAGATCGGCTGGTTCGGTGGCCAGACGCCGTTCCACCGGACGTAACGCACGCCGAGCTTGATGCAGGACCGGAGATGCTCCAGCCCCGCCTTTATCTCTTGCGGGGAAGCCATAGTGCTCCTTTCACTCATCGTTTCGACCCTTATTAGAGAGACAGGCGATGAATTTCGGATGAATCGACGATGTGTCGGGGCCGGGATCTGAGAAATTTCGTGCCGGGAAGCCCCCGCTCAGGGACGCAGGTAAGTAACGCTTACTGCAGCAATTTCTTCAGGCCGTCTTCGAGGTAGTCCGCCGTTACAGAACCCTCCGGAGAGTAGGCGACGGCCTCCTTGCAGAGGTGGTAGAGGGCCAGGGTGCGGGTCGGGGAGAGTCGCCTGCTTCCGGCCTGCTCCAGAACGAGCCGCATCAGCTCCAGGGCGACCTCCGCCTCGCTCTTGCGCTCCTCCATACGGATGCCTCCCTCCTAGAGCCGGTCTCGGGCACGGATTATACCGGCGAAGCACGCGGCTATGGTAAACTCGGAGACGCTTTGATCCCGGATTTCAGGCCCAAAAGGGACTCCGAAACGCGGCCCTGCGGCGGCACGCGAGGGGACGGGGGCGCCCGTGGGTGAGTCGAGGAGAGCTTACGTCGTCTGTCCCGTCTGCGGCCACGTCTTCAGGACCACCTACGCGAGTACCTACGTCACCGTCGGTAGGGAGACCGACCTCTGCCCCAAGATCCCGGGCCGCCCCTCCGACGGGGCGCGTTTGATCCGGAGCACGGTAACCATGTGCCCCGCTTGCTCGTTCGCAGCCGGCGAGGCCTTCGACGACCTCGACCTGACCTTCGACGAGCGTTACGGCATAGAGGAGCGCCTGAAGGAGGACGGGTTGCTCAAGGTCTTCCGCAAGGGCCAGCCGCCGTGGCTCGGCTTCCATGCGGCAGAGGTCTGCGGCAAGGAGCGAAGCCTGAGATCCCGCGAGCTCGGCGACCTCTGCCTGCGCGCCTCCTGGGTCTGCCGCAAGGAGAGGGAGCGGCCCTTCGAGAGCACCTTCCAGCTCAGGGCCCTCCGACACTTCATGCGCTCCCTCCAGGAGGACGACCTCCTAGGACGCGAGCTCTCCGTGACAACCTACCTCGTCGGCGAGCTCAACCGCCGCCTCGGCAACCACCGCGAGGCCCTCAACTGGTACGTGAACGCGGGCCGTACCACAGAGGGCGACCCCCGCGCCGCCTGGCTCGATCGCCTGATAGATAGACAGAGCAAGCTCGCGAGAGAACAGGCCGCCTGAGGAGACTTCAGGCATCAGCCGGAGTGTGAGGAACTAACTGCCGCGCGACGGCGATTACTACGAGCAGACCCGCACTCTGCTCGAGCGAGCTTATCTCGCAGCGAGTAACCCACGCGAAGCGTCGGGCTTTCGTGGCGACGAGACCCGCTGGGAGCGGGCCAGGCGTCCCATCGTCTCCGCCATAGATCGCGACGGGACCTTCCTCGATGTCGGCTGCGCCGACGGGCTCTTGATGGGGAGCGTCGCATTGTGGGCCGCCGAAGAAGGGTACAAGATCGAACCTTACGGCCTCGATCTCATCGACTCGCTGGCCGCGCTCGCCCGTAACCGCCTCCCGCACTGGGCGGGTCATCTCTTTATCGGGAACGTCTTGGACTGGCGCCCGCCATTCCGCTTCGACTTCGTTCGTACCGAGCTTGAGTACGCTCCTCCGTCCCACAGACGGAAGATGGTAGAGCGTGTGCTTCATGAGTATCTCGTTCCGGGAGGGCGCCTGATCGTCTGCTCCTACGGCTCCTCCCGACACCCCGCGTTAAAGGCCGGACACATCGGAGAGATCTTGCGCGACTGGTGCTACTCGGTCGCTGGCGAAGCTGAGGGCGTCGACACGAACGGCGTGGTCTTCACCCGTGTCGCGTGGACGGACCTACCCGAAGCCTGAAGCGTACTATTCGATCGTCTCTGACACGACCCTGTCTCCGGCCTCTGTGTCAGGGACCCAGTAAGAGATTCCTTCTATGTACTTCGGCGTACCGGGGTAGAGCTTTGCCTCCTCGATGCCCGAGAGACGGGTGCGGATAGCGAAGCGCAGAGCTTCGAGCGGGTTCATGTTCGTATCGATGTTGCGCCAGGTGGAGCGGGCCGTCGCGGGGAGGCGCGGCAGCTTGGCGAGGGAGGTAGACTCGCGGGCGAGCTCCCGCAGAAACTTTTGCTGGCGGCCTATCCTCCCTATGTCCGCCGTCGGTCCTCCCCTGTAGCGGACGTAGGCGAGCGCCTCAAGTCCGTCTAATTTATGGATGCCCGCCGGTATGTAGACGCGGCGGCCGTCGATCCCGACCCGTATAGGGTTGTCTACCTCGAGCGTGATCCCACCCAGAGCGTCGACTATCTCCTCTACCCCGCCGAAGTTCACGACGACGTAGTCGTCTATCTTGACGCCGGTTAGCTGCTCAAGCGTCACGACGGTCAGCTCGGGGCCTCCGTTGGCGAAGGCGGCGTTGATCTTGTCCTTCCCTACGCCGGGGATGTCGACGAGCGTGTCGCGCGGTACGGCGAGCATGCCTCCCCCGGCTTTCGTTACCACTATGGTGTCAGAGCGCGAGGCCTCCCCCGAGCGCGCATCGCTCCCTAGCAAGACGGCCCGCTCCGGGCCGAGCGGTACGATGAGGTAGACGAGCGCGAGGACGAAGAGGCCAAGCACGATGAGGAGCACGGGCCGGAGTACTCCCCCCCTTCTCTCTTCATGCACCTCCCGGCTTCCTGCCCTGTAAACCTTCATCCCGCCATTGTAGGGAACGAGGGCGAGGCTGGCCGCCCCATGGTCTCCTTTTGGCGTGATCTCAAACCCATCCTCGACTTGTGGGATGCGGGTATACTGACCTACGTGGAGAAGCTTGGGGCAGCGGCGTTCGAGATCGACGAAGAGCGGGTAGCCTGGGAGGGCCTGGCCTCGTCTTGCTCGCCGCCCATAAGGAGGTTCGCGGCCTTCATGCTCGTCGGCTTCACCTCTTTTATCGCCGTTACGACCGCCGTGATCCTGTTCTATAACCTCTTCGGGCCCAGGTACATCGCGGGGCAGGGCGTTACGATACCGAGGACGGTCTTCGACGTGACGATGCTCCTCGGCCTCGTGGTCGCGGTAGGAGGTTACCTGGTCTGGCTCTTCACGAGCCTTCGGTCTTACGCCGCCTTCTCCGCCGTGCTCCGCAGGGGCGGCCTCGACCCCGGCCGTCCGACCGTCGGGGGACTGAGAGCGTACTCGGATGAGCAGCTGCTCGCGCTGCGTTCCCGTTACGAACGTCTGCGAGAAGGGAAGCTCAGGGAGCGGCTCGGACGCATCTTCGGGTTTCACGTCGACGACGAGTTCTCTTTAGGACCCTTGAGCGTGCTCCCGGGCACGTTCGAGATGGGTGCTCTGAGGGTCGAGTGGGAGACGCGGTTGATCCTGCGCTCCGGCGAGCCCATGCCGGAGATCTCCTGGTGGACGGAAGGCCGTCACAGCCTCCTGCCACGCAAGCCCGACGAGACCCGCAAGCTCGTCTACGCCCTCCGCTACACCGGCGATTCGGTGCGCGAGCTCAAGCGCCGCTACGGCTACAGGACCGAGCACTGGCACGCCACCGTCCCGGAAGGCAAGCTCTTCGACGCCGTCCGCGACCTCGAAAGCTCCCACCGTATCCAGCTCGCACTCAGCCGCAGATCTCTCGGCTAGAGAACTTTTGCGACGGGCGGCAGCGCCTGTCGATGGTGAGTTCGACCGGCCTCGGGCAGGTGGTCTTTAGCGCTGGCTGCTAGAGTACGTGGATGGAGAGTCGATTCGGCGCGACGGCGCCCTATACGGTCGGGGTCGAGGAGGAGTTTCAGCTCGTAGACCCGGCCACCCGCGCTCTGACTCCGGCCGTGGACGAGGTGCTCGCGGCGGGGGGCGATACGCGGCTCATCACCTCGGAGCTCTCGCGGTCATGCGTGGAGATGCTCTCCCCCGTCTTCACCTCGGCCGCCGAGCTCGCGCGCGAGCTCCCGGCGTTGCGCCGAAAGGTACGCAGCCTCGCGCAAAGATGCGGGGTCGAGATCGTGGCGGCCGGCACCCACCCCTTCTCCGAGCCGACGGAGCAGCCTCTCTCGGGTGGGGACCACAACCGCCGCGTCGAGGAGGAGATGGGTTGGGTTGCGAGGACGCAGGCGATCTACGGGTTGCACATCCACGTCGCCGTGCCTGATGGGGACGCGGCGATCCGGGCCGTAAACGCGCTCGCCAGGCGCGTTCCGCTCCTCGTTGCGCTCTCCGCCAACTCGCCTTTCTGGCGCGGGTCGGAGACCAGGCTCGCATCGACGCGGATCAAGATCTTCGAGATGTTCCCCCGCTCGGGCCTCCCGCCGGTCTTCCATTATTGGGAGGACTTCGAGCACTACATCGAGACCCTCGTCGCCTCGGGGAGCATCCCCGACTACTCCTGGTGCTGGTGGGACGCAAGGCCCCACCAGAAGTTCGGCACCGTGGAGCTGCGTTCGCCGGACGTACAGACTGACGCCTCATACACGGCGGCCCTCGTCGCGCTCGTCCAGTGCCTCGTCGTTGGCGCCGAAGAGGAGACCCCTGAGAACCCACTGTTCAACGCGGAGAACAAGTGGCGCGCCGTGCGCCACGGCATGGACGCCAGCTTCTACGACTTCACCGCGGGCATGGAGGTGCAGGCCCGCTCCTTGGCCCGAAGGCTGGTCGAGGAGCTGCGTCCCGTCGCCCAGGACCTCGGCTGCGAGGAGGAGCTCGGCGGCGTGCTCGAGATCGTGGAGCTCGGCACAGGGGCGAGGTTGCAGCGGGCCGCGCTCCAGAGGAGCGGCTCGCTCGAAGCCGTGGTCGACTACCTGATCGAAGGCACAGCGCCGGGCTGAATGGACGCGGGTAAGGCGCAGCGCGAGTCGCTATACTCGCCGGCGAGTGGAAGAGTCCTTTATCGGGAAGAGGGTTCGTGAGCGCTGATCGTCCAAACTCGTTGCTGACGCCCCGATACTTGCGTGAGATGGCCGAACGCGGGTAAGAACTGAAGATGGCTCCTGAATTGAACCTGGGTCCGCTGCTCCGCTACGCCGGAGAGAGCGACGCGACCGTCTGGGTAGAGACCGACGCCGCCTGCGAGGTCGAGGTCCTCGGCCACAGGGTGAGCACCTTCGAGATCGAGGGCCACCACTACGCCCTGGTCACCATCACGGACCTCGAACCCGGCGAGACCTACGAGTACGAGGTCTCTCTAGACGGCACCAAGGTCTGGCCCGACGACGAGCACGACTTCCCGCCCTCTGTCATCAGGACGATCGCACCCGACGGTGAGCTCAACCTCTCCTACGGATCTTGCCGCGTCTCCGTACCTCACGAGCCCCCCTACACGCTCCCCGCCGACGCGAACAAGAGAGGCTACGAGCGTGACGCCCTGCAGGCTCTGGCCCTCCGCATGATGGGCGAACCCCACGAGAGGTGGCCCGACGCGCTACTACTTCTGGGGGATCAGATCTACGCCGACGAGGTCTCCCAGGGCGCCCTCGAGTTCATAGAGGGACGGCGCGACACGAGCGAGCCCCCCGGCGAAGAGGTCGCCGACTTCGAGGAGTACACGCGCCTCTACTGGGACGCATGGAGGGACCCTGTCACGAGGTGGCTGCTCTCGACCGTGCCAACGGCCATGATCTTCGACGACCACGACGTCAACGACGACTGGAACACCTCGGAGACCTGGGTACGTCAGATGCGCGCCAAGCCGTGGTGGGAGGAGCGCATCGTCGGGGCTTTTATGTCGTACTGGATCTACCAGCACCTCGGCAACCTCTCCCCGCGAGAGCTGGAAGAGGACGACGTGTTCCAGAGGGTTCACGAGGCCAAGAACCCGACGCGCGTCCTGCGCGAGTTCGCCTACAGGGCCGACCGCGAGATCGCCGGTACCCGCTGGAGCTATCACCGCGACTTCGGCAGGGTCCGTCTCATCGTGATGGACTCGCGGGCGGGGCGGGTGCTCAAGGAGGGCCAGCGCGCCATGCTCGACGACGAGGAGTGGGCCTGGATCGAAGAGAAGGCCACGGGCGACTTCGACCACCTCCTCTTCGGCACCTCGCTCCCCTTTATCCTCGGCCCAGGTCTTCACCACCTGGAGGCGGCGAGCGAGGCCGTCTGCGCCGGCGTCTGGGGCCGTCCGGCGGCCAGGATCGGGGAGTCAGTTCGCCAGCTCGTCGACCTGGAGCACTGGCCCGCCTTCCACCGCTCCTTCACAGCCCTGGCGCAACTGCTCAGGTCCGTCGCCTCGGGCGAACGCTCGGAGGGAGACCCTCCAGCCTCCGTAGCCGTCCTCTCCGGCGACGTACACCACGGCTACCTGGCCAAGATGGACTTCGGCGACGACGTCGAGACCCCCGTCTACCAGTCAGCCAGCTCCCCTCTGCGCAACCCGCTGGGTCTCCCGGAGCGCCTCGCGATGCGCTTCGTCTGGTCCGAGCGGGGCAGGCGCGTCGGCGAGACGCTCTCCCGCCTCGCCGGTGTCGAGAACTCCGACATCAGCTGGCGGCTCGTGCACGATGGCCCCTGGTTTCACAACCACGTTTCGAGCCTGGAGATCCGGGGCCGCAGAGCCCTGCTGAAGGTGGAGAAGACCACCCCCGAGGACGGCAGCGAGCCGCACCTGTACAGGCTCCTCGAACACCGGCTGGCATAGAAAGCAATTCAGCGTGTCAGCCAGTCAGCTTCTCAGCTATGTATAGTGTGGTGATAAGTGCGCCTGGGAGAATGCCACACGAATGCAGGGCTCGATCACGAGACAAGCTGAAGGGCTGACAAGCCGCGAAGCGGCGTGCTGAATTGCTGACTGCTGATAGCTGCCGACCGAAGGGAGGCTCCCCATGAGAGTCGTCACCGCGAAGGACATGCAGACGGGGCCAGGACCCGAGGACTGGTTTACGGGGGCGGTCTGGAGGGATGCTGCTCCTGCCGGTCCCTCACCCGACGTGGCCGTCAACCGCGTCTTCTTCGAGCCAGGCGCCCGCACGCGCTGGCACGCCCACACCGAGGGTCAGATCCTCTACATAGTCACGGGCACCTGCCGCGCTGGTAAAGAAGGCGAGGCTCCCGTCGAGGTCGAAGCCGGGGGCGTCGTCTACTTCGCGCCCGGCGAGAGGCACTGGCACGGCGCCACTTCGGAGACCTACATGGTCCACATGGCCATCAACGTCGCCACCACGACCGACGGCGGCACGGATTGGTTCGAGCCCGTCACGGACGAGGAGTACGCGGGCGGGTAGACGGGAGTGCTAGATCTTATCCTCGGGCTGCGGGGCGTTCGCTTCGCTGGCGAAGGTGAAATAAGCCTCGGGGTCGTCGGCGCTGATCCTGCCCCCCTTTATTATGGCGAAGCGGAAGGCGAGGCCGCCGGCGAGCGCGAGCACGGAGGCAAGGATACTCTTCTGGCGGCTCTCCTTGCCAAATAGCAGGGCCATCGGCGCGGTGATGCCGCCGAGGAGGGTGCCGCCGACGAAGAGCGGGGCGACCTCCCTGGAGAAGAGCGGTTTGCTCCACTTGCTCATCCTCACAAGGGATGCGCCGATGAGCCCGGCCTCTATGACGAGGGTCGCCTTCTCCGCGCGATGCAGGGTGCGCAGGGTCTTCTCCTCGCCCGAGCGCGTCAGGTGGAGCACCAGCGAGAGCCACGAGGGCGCCGTCGAGAGCCCTGAAGTCAGGAACATCGGGCCCATGAACAGCCAGTTGCGCGCCCATATCGGGACGGAGGTGGCGGAGATCAAATTCCCCGTGTTCGAGCCGACATTGAGCCCTACGGGCAGGGCCACGAGGGAGAGGAAGCGTGCAGGGATGAGCTTTACCAGCCTGACCAGGAAATTGTCTCTACCGAGCAGGCCGTCCTCTGCGGCCTGGCGGGCTGCGATCAGACCCCCCAGGTTGCCGTAGGCGAAGACCGACCAGCTCTGGGTGGACATCGGGGAACGGAGCTTGATGATTCGCAGCATGTTGTAGAAGCGCTCCGGCCTTCCGAGGTCCCAGATCAAAAGCACGGGGCTTATGAGCATCGTGGCGAGAACCGTGTAGCGGCTCGTGCGCGTGAGCGCCTCGTCTCTGTGGCCGAGAAGTTGTGCCACGGTGGAGAACAAATGTACCCCCGCCCCGAGACCGCCGATCCAGAAGTAGACCGGGATCTGCCACGTCCAGTGGGCGTGCTTTATCGGCGGGATGCCATAATAATTTTTGTCTTTCCTCTGCGGATCGGTCTCGGGATGGTGCGAGGTCTCGACCCTCCCGTTGCTCTGCTGGACCCCTTCGCGCGTCGTCTCGCTCATCCCTATCTCCCCCTAGTCCCTGAAAGCCAGCGCAACGACCGCGCCTAGCACGCCCGCCGCGATCATGCTCGCTATGGTCCCGCCCTTGACCTTCTCCTGTGGCAGATAGGGATGGCGGGGCAGATTGTAGACTTCAGGCTCGTCCATGAGGATGAACTTGGAGTGGTTGCCCTTGATGCCTCCTGTACCCCCCACCTCGGGCGTACCCCAGACGTAGGCCTGGGTGTAGCCCTTGTCGTGGAGATCCTGCACCCTCTCTTCGGCTATCTGCTCCAGCTCCTCGACCTCGCCGAACATGATGGAGTTGGTCGGGCAGGCCTTGGCGCAGGCGGGCTCGAGGCCGTCGCGCTGTCGGTCGTAGCAGAGGGTGCACTTGAAGGCGCGCCCGTCGTGGGGGACCTGGGTTATGACGCCGTAGGGACACGCAGGTACGCAGTAGCCGCAGCCGTTGCAGATGTCGGGCTGGATGTAGACGTTATCGAACTCGTTGCGGATGATCGCGCCCGTCGGGCAGGCCTGCTGGCATGGCGCCTCGACGCAGTGCTTGCACACGTCGCTCATAAAGGCCCAGCGCCCGAGGGCGTCGAGCTCGGCCCCGCCAGGCAGTTGCTCGGTGACCTCTTCGGCGAGCGCGACGAGGTCGACGTCGCCCGTCAGCCGGCGTTTTTTGGGGTTCTCTATAAAAGCGACGTGGCGCCAGGTCGTGCCGGAGAGCTGCTTCGTGTTGTCGTAGGAGTCGCCCGTCAGCTCGTAGCCGTCGGCGGGGAGCTGGTTCCACTGCTTGCACGCGACCTCGCAGGCCTTGCATCCTATGCAGACCGTCGTGTCGGTCAAAAATCCCGTGGCCATCCGTCACTTCCCTTCTAGCACTGTGCGCCGGATCTCGTCTACGGGCGCGGCGGGATCGGCGCTTATGCGGAACATCTTGTGCCCGAGCGCGACGCGCTGGGGGCTGAAGATCCTGTCCACCATCCCCGTACCCATGTTGTAGTAGACGCCTGGCTTGAGGACCTTCGCGCTCCTTATGGGCTTGAGGTTTTTCGTCGCCGCCTCGGGATGCTCGATGAGCCACACCCCGAGGTCCATCAGTTCCTGCTGCATCGCCTCCCTGTGGGAGCGCTCTGCCCTGTAGGTATCGCTCGTCGTATCCTCGGGGGTGACGCGCGTACCCCTCGAATCTCTCATGCTCCCCTCCGGGTGAGTCTCCAGTTGATGAGGCCCCAGGTGGCGCCGTACACCGCGTGGTCGATCACGGGCAGCAGGACCTTTGCGCTCTGCTGCTCCCACGGCGGGGAATGTACGCCGCTCAGCGGCAGCCAGCTAGACCACCCGGCGCCCCAGACCAGGACTCCCATCGCGGAGCCCACGGCGGCCTCCGGGGCCGCCCCACCCCTCTTCCTGCGCAGGAGACCGAGAGCCGTCCCCGCGCCGACGCCGTAGGCGACGTGTGCGACCAGGGTAAGGAGGCGCAGGGCCCGAGGCGACCAGTCATCCACGAGGCCCAGCTCCTCGGCGCGATCCACGACCTGCATCGGGGCGGTCTCGAAGACCAGACCCATTCTGGCGAAGGCCTCGCGAAGCCCCGAGAGGACGAGCGTCCCTGCTGCCCCGCCGACGGCTCCCTTCAGGGCCCTCTCCTTAGCGGTCACGCCCCTACACCCTTCCCGCTTCGAGGTTGGCCGTGAAGGCCTTGGCCTCGTGGATGGCGACGTTTGCCTCAAGCGCGACGGGCATCAGGTCGTTTACGACGTCACCCTTGACGAGCCCGTTGGGTCCCCAGTGGTAGGGGAGGCCGATGGTGTGGATCTTCCTGCCTTCGAATTCGTAGACGGGGATGCGGTCGGAGACGAGGGCCTTGCAGTGGACCTTGCCACGGCTCGTCGAGATCGTGACCCAGTCTGTATTCTCTACGCCCTTCTCTGCGGCGAGCTGGGGGCTGATCTCACAGAACAGCTCGGGCTGGAGTTCGGAGAGCCAGGGGATCCAACGGCTCATCGCCCCGCTGGTGTGGTGCTCGGTGAGCCTGTACGTTGTAACAACGTAGGGATACTTCGGGTCCATAGGCTCGTTATAAGGATTGTCGGGGCGGTCGAAGAGCCTGGCCGTCGGGGTGTACTGGACCTCGTCGTAGAGGAGGTTAGGCACAGGCGACTCGACGGCCTCGTAGTGAATCGGTAGCGGCCCGTCCTTGAGGCCGATGGGGGCGAAGAGCCAGCCGAGCCCGTCGCCGTTGACGATGAAAGGCCCGTCGCCGGGGATCGCGGCGTCGCCCTTGGCGTCGGGGTCGGGCTCGTAGTCGGGGCGCTTGGTCGCGTTGAAGTCGGGGACATCATGGCCGACCCACTTGCCCTCTTCCTCGTCCCACCAGACGTACTTCTTCCTCTCGGACCAGGGCTTGCCCTCAGGGTCCGCCGAGGCGCGGTTGTAGAGGATACGGCGGTCGGCGGGCCATGCCCAGCCCCACTCGTTAGCCGCGTTTGGCTGCTCGGTCCAGGGCTTGCGGCGCCTCGCCTGGTTGATCCCATTTGCATAGACGCCGGAGTAGATCCAACCCCCACAAGCCGTCGAGCCGTCGTCCTTGAGCTCGGCGAACCCGCTGACCGGCTCGCCGTCTGCGACGGTGTAGCCGCTGACCTCCTTGAGGATGCTCTCTATGTCGGGCTCCTCGTCCTCACCCTCAGTCGGATAGTCCCACGTCATCGCCTGGATGAGCTTGTCGCGAGGATCTTCGGAGCTCTCGTAGAGGGCCTTGAGACGGCGCCCGAGGTGGAAGACGAACCAGGCGTCGCTCTTCGCGTCGCCCGGAGGCTCGACAGACTTGTCGTGCCACTGCAGCATGCGCTGGGTTTGGGTGAAGGAGCCGTCCTTCTCTGCGACGAGCGCCGCGGGGATGAAGAAGACCTCCGTGCCGCAATCCTCAGGCTTTACGCCGTCCATCTTCCAGGCCGTCGCCACCTCCACCTCAAAGGCGTCGAGGACGACGAGCCATTCGAGAGAGCGCAGCGCGTCGCGGGCGAGCCTGGCGTGCGGGCCGCCGACGGCGAAGTTCTGGCCGAAGACGAAGGAGCCCTTCACGTCTCCATCTTTCATCGCCATGATCGTAGGGTAGTAGGAGTGGTCGCCTGAGAGACGTGGGAAGTGGTCGAAGATCTCGTCTCCCCTCTCGGGGTCGAAGGCCTCCCCGTACCAGGCTTTGAAGATGCTCGTTATGTACTTGGGGAAGTTGTTCCACCAGCCCGTCTCGGCGGTCTGGCCCTCCACGTAGTCCTTCCAGGTGTCGTTGTCCATGTTCACGTCGGGCATCGGCAGGTAGCCGGGGAGGATGTTGTAGAGGGTCGCTATATCCGTCGAGCCCTGGATGGTAGCGTGGCCTCTTAAGGCCATTATGCCTCCGCCCGGCCTTCCTATGTTCCCGAGCAGGAGCTGCAGGATGGCGGCGGTGCGGATGATCTGAACCCCCTTGGAGTGCTGGGTCCAGCCGACCGCGTAGCAGAGCGCGGTCGTCCTCTCTGGCGTGGAGTTCTCGCAGATGGTCTTTGCGACCGCGAGGAAGGCCTCCCGCGGGGTTCCGCAGACTTTCTCGACCATCTCGGGCGTGTACTTGGCGAAGTGGCGCTTCAAGACCTGGAAGACGCAGCGCTCGTGCTCCAGCGTCGGGTCGGTCGGACGCTCCCCTTCGCCGTTGGGGTCGGAATGACCGCCGGTGCCCTCACCGACGAGGCGGGCTTGGCTCCCCCCTACGGAGGCGTAGTCTATGGGCGAGCCCTCGTAACGCCAGCTCGTCGGGTCGTACTCGTGCCTCTCCTCGTCCCAGCCGGAGAAGAGCCCGTCGGCGCCGGCATCCCCAAAATCCTCGGAGACGAGGGTCGCCGCATTCGTATAGTGGACTACGTAGTCCCTGAAGTAGCGTTCGTTCTGTATGACGTAGTTTATGAGGCCGCCGAGGAAGGCTATGTCCGTACCTGGCCTTATGGGGGCGTAGATGTCGCACAGGGCGCTCGTGCGCGTAAAGCGCGGGTCGACGTGGATCAACTTCGCGCCCTTGCGCTTGGCGATCATGGGATGACGGAAGCCTACCGGGTGGGCCTCTGCCATGTTCGAGCCCTCTATGAGGATGCAGTCTGAGTTCTGCAGGTCCTGCAGGTTGGAGGTGGCGCCGCCCCTACCGTACGTGATGCCCAGACCGGGCACCGTCGAGGAGTGTCATATACGGGCCTGGTTGGTGATCCTGGTGAACCCCAGAGAGTGGAAGAGCTTGGTGATGAGGTAGTTCTCCTCGTTGTCTATGGTGGCCCCGCCCACGCTGGCGACGGCCATCGAGCGGGAGAGCTTCTTGCCCTCCTCGTTCTCCTCTTCCCAATTCTCGTCGCGCGCCTTCTTCACCCTCTCGGCGATCATGTCGAGCGCCTCGTCGAGCGAGAGGTCCTCCCACTCCGCCGAGTACGGCCTGCGGTAGCGGATCTTGGTCCAGCGGTAGGGCGAGACGTGCATCCCGAAGGTTGCAGAGCCCTTCGGACAAAGAGCGCCCGCGTTTACGGGGCTGTCAGGATTCCCCTCGATGTCTATGATGCGCCCGTCGCGGTGGTAGACGAGCGTCGAGCAGCCCACCGCGCAGTAGGGGCAGACGCTCACCGATTTCTTCACGCCCTCGTCCGTGATGCGCGAGCGGATGTCGCGGGTCGCCGGGCTTATCGGGTGCTTCACCGTCGTTCCGACGTGGTTCCGGATCTTCCTCCAGAGACCGTCTTCCTCGGTGACCTTGAAGAGCATACCTGATCCCTTCTGCACAAGAGATTGAATTGTCCGGGTTTCCCCCGACCTGATTCTAACCGTATTCATCCTATCGCGAAACCGCGGCATAACTTATGATGCCGATATGTCAGCGCACCGGATATGTGGGACCGGCCTTGCACCTCTACGCAACATATGGTACTTTGCCGGGACGATAACCGGGGCTACTTTCGGGGAAAGGGAAAGGAGGCTACCTGGATATCTGAGACGCCGTCGCGCCGTAGTCGCTCGTTTCACGGCGCGGATGAGGGGGAAGATCAATGATGATACTTAAATCATCTCCGGCTAGGTAGAAGGAGAGAATCAGCTTATGGCTGACAACAGGGTAGTGGTCTACAAGGGCCCCGGCGAGGTAGCGGTAGAGGACATCGAGTACCCCAAGCTCGAGGTCCCCGAAGAGGTTGCGGACGCCATGGGGATGACCAAGGAGGCTCCGCACGCCGTCATACTCAAGATCGTCTCGACCAACATCTGCGGCTCAGACCAGCACATGGTGCGCGGGCGGACGACGGCACCGGTCGGGCAGACGCTGGGGCATGAGATCACGGGCGAGGTCGTCGAGAAGGGCAACGACGTACAGTTCATCGAAGTCGGCGACATCTGCTCGGTGCCTTTCAACATCGCCTGCGGCCGCTGCAGGAACTGCAACGAGGGAAAGACGGGCATCTGCCTGAACGTCAACCCCGCGAGGGCGGGCTCTGCCTACGGCTACGTCGACATGGGCGGCTGGACCGGCGGGCAGGCCGAGTACGTCATGGTGCCCTTCGCGGACTTCAATTTGCTCAAGTTCCCCGATAGGGATCAGGCGCTGGAGAAGATCCTCGACCTCACCATGCTCTCGGACATCTTCCCGACCGGCTACCACGGCGCCTACACCGCCCAGGTCACGACGGGCTCGACGGTGTACGTCGCCGGCGCAGGCCCCGTCGGTCTCGCGGCGGCCTACTCGGCGCTGCTACTCGGCGCCGCGGTCGTCATCGTCGGCGACCTCAACGAGGAGAGGCTGGCGCAGGCCAGGTCCTTCGGCTGCGAGACCGTAAACGTCGGCGAGGACGCCGAGCTCTCTGACCAGATCGCCGAGATCGTCGGCATACCCGAGGTAGACTGCGCGGTAGACGCCGTCGGCTTCGAGGCCTCGGGCAAGGGCGGCGAAGAGGCCCCCGCTGTCGTCCTGAACCAGATCCAGACCGTAACCCGCGCGGGCGGCTCTCTGGGCATCCCCGGTCTCTACGTGACCGGTGACCCAGGCGCCTCTGACCCTGACGCCCAGGAGGGGACGCTCAAGATCCGGTTCGGTCTGGGATGGGCCAAGAGCCACGCCTTCTTCACGGGACAGTGCCCGGTCAAGAAGTACAACCGCGGCCTGATGATGAGCATCCTGCACGACAAGGCGCACATCGCCGACGCCGTCAACGCCACGGTCATCACCCTCGACGAAGCCCCGCAGGGCTATAAGGACTTCGACAAGGGAGCGGCCAAGAAGTACGTCCTCAACCCGAACGGCTACATCAACGCCTAGGGACCACGACGGCGACTTTGAGGGGGCCGGAGCGATCCGGCCCTCTTTCCTTGCTATAGAATCACGGCGTGGGCGTCGAAAAGAGTATTCGATGGAAACGGTAAAGACTCCGGCGGAACAAAGAGTGGTCCTTCACAACATCGCTTGGAATACCTACGAACGTCTGCTCGCGGACCATGAGAACAACAGCGCGCCGCATTTTACTTATGATCGGGGAGAGCTTGAGACAATAAGTCCTTCACCCGAGCACGAAGCGTTCAATCGCAGCATCGCGCTACTCGTCGAATTCCTGGCTGCGGAGCTGGGTATCGACGTGTACGATCTCGGCTCCACAACTTTCCGGCGTGAGGACCTCGCGCGTGGCTTCGAACCGGACTCCTGCTTCTACGTCCAGAACGAGGGGCTCGTTCGCGGCAAAGACCGTATAGACCTGGCCGTAGACCCGCCGCCGGACCTGCTGATCGAGATAGACATCACCAGTCCTTCCTTCAGCAAGCTCCCCATCTACGCCCAGATAGGAGGCGTCCCTGAGATCTGGCGCTACGATGGAGAGCGGCCGACGATCCTGGTTCTCGAAGGCCCCGTCTACGCGGAGGCCACAGGGAGCGCCGTTCTCCCTACTGTCACGAGCAATGCCCTCACCGACTTCGTCGAGAAGAGCAAGACCACCAGGCGTACGGTCTGGCTCAAGGAGGTACACGACTTGGCGCGGAAGCTCTCGGGATGACCTTCACTCCCCGCGCGTGACTTTGTAGCCGATCTGCTGTAGTTGCGCGAGCAACCGCAGCTCCGCCGTCTCCTCATCCCCGCCGACGTATTTGAGCGGTACGCTCATCGTCTGCTCGCCATAGGGTCCTCTGAATTGGATCAGGATGCGGGTAGCATCCCTGACCACGGTCGCCTCGGGGTAGCGAAGGATGTTAGGGAGACCCATAAGTCTCACGGTGTCTGTCCAGTATGGATGTGCATGATCCATGCATCCTAACACGCCGCCGCTGATACACTTGGGACAACCGGAGCGGGAGGGCTGATGCAGACCTCGGGCAAACCAAGGCGCGCGAGCAAGACGAAGACGCGGATAAGGGTCGTAGAAGACGGCCTGATGCGCGTTCGGCCTGACACTCTGGCGACCGAGGAGCCGATGGAGATAAGGCTCCTCGGCGGGGGGATGAAGCAGACGGTCGCCGTCACTATGCGCACCCCGGGGGCCGACTTCGACCTCGCCGCAGGGTTCCTCTACGGCGAGGGTATCGTCAACTCTCCGGACGATATAGCGAGGATCAGCTACTGCGTTGACTCCGACATCGACGCCGAGCAGCAGTACAACATCGTGAACGTCGAGCTTCGCGGCAATCGCGAGTACGATCTGCGCCCGCTGGAGAGGCACTTCTACACGACGAGCGCCTGCGGCGTGTGCGGCAAGGCTAGCCTGGAGCAGCTGGAGTTGCGGGGGTGCCCCGTCATCGGACCAGGACCCGAGATCACGGCGGAGACGGTCTATTTATTGCCCCGTAAGCTGCGGGAGGCTCAGGGGCTCTTCGACGCGACGGGTGGTCTGCACGCCGCGGCGCTCTTCGATAAGAAGGGTGAGCTTCTCGCGTTGCGGGAGGACGTGGGGAGGCACAACGCGACGGACAAGCTCGTCGGTTGGGCGCTCCTCGAAGGCAGGCTGCCGCTCTCGGAGCACGTCGTCATGGTCAGCGGGCGCAGCAGCTTCGAGATCCTCCAGAAGTGCCTCGCTGCCGGCGTGCCCGTCGTGTGCGCCATCTCAGCACCGAGCAGCCTCGCCGTCGACGTCGCCAGAGAGTTCGGGATGACGCTCGTCGGGTTCCTGCGCGAGGAGCGGTTCAACGTATACGCCGGATCTGATAGGATTCTCCCGAAGGACAAGGGCCGTCCCGAATAACCAGGGACGGGGTATGGAAGGGGAGGCAGAACGGCCAGCCGAATGTGGCGTACACGTCTACAGAGTTATTCATCCAGGGGAAAGCTCACAAGGGAGGGTTCAATTGGCAAGCCAAGCAGTTAGCGGTTCCGGCACGGGTAACCGGGTGATCATTGCCATAGCGGGCGTCGTAATGCAGGTGGCGCTCGGGGCCGTCTATGCATGGAGTGTCTTCGCCGACCCGCTGGCGCAGGCGTACGGCGGCGCCTCTGCGACCGCCGTGAACTCGACGTTCAGCATCACCATCTTCACACTCGGGGTCGCCGCCTTCGTGGGCGGTCTGTGGATGGGTAACGTAGGGCCGCGCACGGTGGCCCTGACGGCGGGCGTGCTCTACGGGGTCGGGGTCTTTCTGGCAGGCTTCGCCGAGAGCAGCCTCGTGTTTCTATATATTACCTACGGGCTCATGGGCGGGTTCGGGATCGGGCTCGGCTACATCGTGCCGGTTGCTACCCTGATCAAGTGGTTCCCAGATAGGCGCGGCTTTATCACGGGCATCGCTGTGGCCGGCTTCGGCGGCGGCGCGTTCGTGACGGCGCTTATAGCACGCGGGCTCGTCGCGTCGGTCGGGCCGTTCCAGACGTTCACCATCCTCGGCATCGTCTACCTCGTCATGGTCGTTGGCGCTGCGCTGTTCATGAGGAACCCCCCGGAGGG
>CADDZK010000017.1 GCA_902812425.1 Actinomycetota bacterium | reverse complement strand
AGGGTGGGGTCCCAGTCCCCGGCAACGTCGAGGAAGCCTATGACCTTGGCGGGGTTCATCATCCCTGAGACGGCGAGACCGAGGCCGAAGATGAGGCCACAAACGAGGGCGGCGAGCGTTCTTGGAAGACCGGACATCATCAGAAGAGGTGGTGGGTCAGGAACACGGTGAGGATCGCCACCCCGAAGAAGACCGCCGTGGCGACCATCGAGCGTCGAGAGAAGCGCGCCAGGCCGCACAGGCCGTGGCCGCTCGTGCAACCAGAGCCAAGCCGGGTGCCGAAGCCGACCAGGAGCCCTCCGACGAGAATGGCGGAGGGAGAGGCGAGCACATGCACGGGCGCAGGTCCTCCCACCGCGAGGATGTATGCCAGGGCGCCGAGAAGGAGCCCGACGACGAATGCCAAGCGCCAGCCTGTATCTCCCGCCTTCGGGGTCACAAGACCGCCGACGATGCCGCTTATCCCCGCGATGCGGCCGTTCAACAGCAGCATCAGCGCGACGGCGAGCCCGATCAAAAGCCCGCCTACGAGCCCGCTTACTGGCGTAAAGTTCTCCACCTCGCCTCCGTTCTTCGTTTCTGTCCGGTGCCGGACTGCATGAGGATAGCACGACTCTTTCGGGATGGGCTACAGGTTGGCCTCGATGAGCCGCTCGACGATCACCACGTCGCGCCAGATCCCATCGAGCCTGGCGTGCTTCTCGTGGATTCCGATCTCACGGAAGCCTAAAGAGAGGAGTAGCTTCCTGCTCGGCCCGTTCTCGACGAAGACGCGCGAGACGAGCTTCCAGAGGCCTGCCTCTTCCGCCGCTTCCATGAGGGCCTTCATCGCCAGGGTGCCGGCCCCGCGGCCTCGCGCCTCACGGGCTGCGTAAACAGAGAACTCTGCGACGCCGGAGTAGCAGCGCCGGGTGCTGTAAGAGGAGGTATTGGCGAAGGAGATCACTGCTCCCTCTTCCTCCACGACCACGAGGGGATGTGTGCCATCGAACCAGGCTTGGATCTCCCCCGGCGTGCGCGGACGGGTCTCGAACGTCGCAATGCGTTCCTCGATACCCTCGTTGTAGATGCGGGCTATGGCCATTGCATCTCTCCTTGTGGCAGGCCTGGCTCGCATAAAGACATCCTAGCAAAGTGGTTCTGGAAGTCTTCTATTCTTAGAGAGCAAACGATGCTAATATACGAGCGGGAGTACCTCGGGGGGAAGCCTGCGTGCATCTTGGGCCGCGCCGCTCGGCCGGACGGCTTGTAGCCCCGTGTAGAAGGCTGACCGGGCGTGTGGAAGAGGCGCGTCTTTGCCCGCTTCGCGCCGCAGTTATGGAACTTGGGAGGGAAGAAGACCGTGGCGAAGAGATCCACCGTCTCCGGGGAGTTCGAAGAACTCCTCCTCGGGAGAAGGCTGGATCGGGCACGCTTCCTTCGCCTGCTCGGGGCGGGAGCCGGTCTTTCGGTGTTCCCGGCCTCTCTCGCTACTCCGGCTGTTGCGCAGGACGCTGTGTCGGGGGGGCCGATCCTCTCCCCCGATGGTGAGTACCCGATCGGGATCTGGTGGCCCCCGCCTCCCGAGCAGACCACCACCGCACGCTACGCCGAGATCGCCGCGGCAAACTTCAACTTCGTCATCGGCGGAAACGGCTTGGTCAACGACACCATCAACCCCCCAGCGCTACAAGCCGCAGCGGAGAATGATCTGAGGTTTCTGCTAACCGACGCGAGGCTCCGCAGCCTTATCCGCGACGGTAGCGGGACTACCCAGGCAAGTTCTCTGCAGAGAAGCGCGCCGAGCGCCATGCAATCCCTTCAGAAGGGATCAGGGCCCGAGTTCAGCACCGCCGCAGTCTCGGGCGACGATGTAGGCCAGAGAGTCCGGGATCTCGTGGCCAGCTATGGGGAGGACCCGGCGTTCGCAGGGATCAACATCTACGATGAGCCGGAAACCTCCATGTTCGGGCTGGTGAATACCGCAGAGGAAGAGCTGCGAACGTCGGCCCCTGAGGAGCTCCCCTACATCAACGTATGGCCTTCATACGCCTCCGCGAGCGCGCTCGGGGCAACAGACTACAAGACGTACCTGGAACGCTACTTCGCCGAAGTAAACCCTCCGCTCCTGTGCTTCGATCACTACCCGCTGTTGAAGAGGGGAATCACCCGGGATTACTTCTACAACTGGGCAATGATCCGTAACTTGGCCCTCAAGTTCGACGTGCCTTCGTGGGGCTTTATCCAGAGCGTCGGGTTCGACGGCAGCGAGGTTGGCCTCGCCGACCGCCGCAGGCCCAACGAGCAGGAGATACTGTGGCAGGTCAACGTCAGCCTCGCATACGGGGCCAAAGGGATACAGTACTTCACCTACTGGACCCCTGACGACGGGCCAGCCTCGTCCATACGGTTCGGAAAGGCTCTGGTCTACGAGACCGGAGATCCACCCGAGGTGGTGAAGACCGCGCTGTACGACTACGCCAGCGAGGTCAACGGATACCTGAAGGTCGTCGGCAAGGTGCTCCTGCCACTCCTCTCCGAGTCCGTGGTCCACGCGCGGGAGAGGCGGCTGCCGAAGGGAGCGAAGCCTTTCAGGGGAGACGGCTACGTGAGAGATGTAAAGGGGAGCCCGGTCATCCTGAGCAGGTTCCAGAAGGCAGGGACCACGGACCGGTACATGTTGGTCGTGAACCGCCGGTCAGCCGACACGGCCAGAACCCGCCTCACGATGGGAGGTGCCGTGAGAAGGGTCTTCAGACTAGACGTGGCCACAGGCACGTTCGACCGGATCAGGCTGGGGGGCCCCTCTCGGCGGGATCTCACGCTGGCCCTCCCGCCGGGAGGGGCCAGGCTCTACCGGCTGCAGAAGGGCTGATCCGCCTGGACCTTCAGGTCCACCGCCACTGGCAGCGCGGTGCGCCGCCAGTTCTGGAGGCGCCCGGGGCTGGTCTCGTACTTCTCGACCAGTAACCGCCGCGCCAGCTCTTCTTCTTCCGCGTCTCTGGCCTCGCGGGCGTGACCGCTCAGACGCTCACCCGCTATACGGACCGTTACCTCGGGGTCGCGGCGGAGGTTCTTCACCCAGTCAGAGCGGTCGCCGCCTCCTGAGAGCATGTAGAGGGTCTGCGTCTCGGGTACGAGTGAGAACCAGATCTCGATCTCGTGCGGTTCGCCGCTCACCCGCCCTGTCGTCGTCAGGTAGCAGAAGTCCTCGTCCACGAGCGCGCGAAGATCAGCCATTACAGGTCTCAGGCTTCAGGTTTGCGAAGGATGCAGCCGTGGCGCGACAAGCCTTTACCTGATGCCTGACACCTGTCTTCATTCATTCTCGCGCTGGCGCAGCTCGACGCGGCGGATCTTGCCGCTCGTCGTCTTGGGCAACTCGCCGATGAACTCTATCCGGCGCGGGTACTTGTACGGGGCCGTGTGCGCCTTGCAGTGGTCCTGGATCTCCTGCGCCAGCTCCTCCGAAGGCTCGTAGTCCTTGCCGACGACGATGTACGCTTTGACGACACTTCCCCTGTCCTCGTCGGGTGCGGGTACGACGGCGCTCTCGACAACCGCAGGGTGCTCGATGAGGACGCTCTCGACCTCGAAGGGCCCGATACGGTAGCCGGCAGAGAGGATGACGTCATCAGAGCGTCCCACGAACCACAGATATCCGTCAGCGTCGCGGTAGGCCCTGTCGCCCGTCAGATAGTACCCGTTGCGGAAGACCGCTTGCGTCTCGTCGGGCTGTTCCCAGTACTCCTTGAAGAGGGCAGGGATACGTCCGGCGAGCGCGATGTCGCCGGGCTCGTCCGGTGGGCACTCGTTGCCTTCCAGGTCAACGACCTTCACGTCGCAGCCCGGAGACGGCTTGCCCATCGAGCCGGGCCGCACTTCGAGGCCTGGGTAGTTTCCGACGAGCAGGGTGTTCTCCGTCTGCCCGTAGCCGTCGTAGATCGTCAGGCCGTGCAGTTCTCTCCACCGCTCGATAACTGGCGGGTTAAGCGGCTCTCCCGCGGAGACGGCGTGGCGGATGGAGGAGAGGTCGGCCCGTTCCAGCTCGGGGGTCTTGGCGAGGAGGCGGTATTCCGTCGGAGCCTGGCAGAGGACGGTTATCTCGTAGCGCTCCATCAGATCGAGGCGTTCGCCGGGGTCGAAGCCGCCCTCGTGGAAGAAGATCTCAGTCCCCTGGCTCCACGGCCCGAGGAAGACGTTCCAGATGCTCTTGGCCCAGCCCGTCCCCGAGGTGCACCACAGCCTGTCTCCCTCCTGGAGGTCGAGCCAGTACTTCGCCTGCATCCACTTGGCGTGCGTGTAGCCGTGGGTGTGCAGAACACCTTTAGGGTGCTTGGTCGTCCCCGAGGTGTACAGGATGAAAGCGCCCTCGTCCGCCGCCGTCTCTTCCGCCGTGAACTCTTCCGAGGCCGCGTCCATGAGCGTCTCGTAAGAGTCCCAGCCGTCGCGCTCCTCGCCCAGAGAGATGAAGTGCCTGAGGCCGGGGACCTCATCTCGCATCTTCTCGACCTCGTCGACGCCTTCGGGGTCCGAGATCATGGCCACAGAGCCCGAGTGCTCCGCCCTGAACTTCAGGTCGCCGGCCCTGAGCTGCGGGGCGCAGGGGATGGCGATGGCCCCGAGCTTGAGCAACCCTGTGAGCACCGCGTGCCACTCGGGCACCTTGCCGAGTAGGACCATCACCCTGTCGCCACGTCCCACGCCCAGCCCCCGCGCTGCGTCGGCGAACCTGTTCGAGAGGACGGAGAACTGGGCGAAGTCCAGCCGCCGCTCTTCGCCGTTCGTCCCGAGCCAGATCATGGCCGGACGATCCTGCGCCGCCCACCGGTCCACGACGTCGCGCCCGAAGTTGAATTTCTCCGGCGTCTCCCAGTCGAAGTTTGCGTACGTGCTCTCGTAGTCACCGATGTTGGCCACTGCTCTCACCTTTCCCCAAAGGTATCTTCCCGGAACCGCATTTTACTAGAAGCCCTTCTGGTAAACGCTGCGGTGAAGTAGAGAGTGTTTTCTCACCCGAGGCGGCTGACCTGTGAGATCTCGGAGGGTGGTGCTCGACAGGCTAGACGCGCCTTTGCACCTGTCCATCTGCGACGGCAGACTCCGCGGCGATCCTGCCGAAGACGAGGGCCGAAGCGAGACCGCTCGTGTACCCGCCGACGGAGACTCCGCCGACCTCAACCCCTGCCGCGTACAGACCGGGGATAGGTCGTTCGTCCTCCTTTCGCAGTACCCTGCAGCCCGCGTCCACTGCGAGCCCGCCTATGGTGTGCGTTATGGACGGCGCGACCTTTACGGCGACGAATGGTGGAGTGCTCAGGGGCCTGGCCTGGCCGGTCCTCGGGGGGGAGGGCTCTTCGCCCGCGGCGACGGCCGCGTTGTACCCGTCCAGGGTACGCAGGACAGTGTCACGGGGCACGCCGCGTTCGCCCAGCCTATCGGCCAGCTCCCCGAGGCTCGCCGCCTCGATGACGATACCTCCCGTGCTCCTGGCCGTCTCGACCATCTCTCTCGCGGTCCGCTCGCGCACGCAGCCTTCGAGTCCCGCGGTGTCGAGGATGTAGTAGGCGTAGAGTCCGGGCTGGTGGGCCGTGGCGCGCGTCAGGGCCGTCTCCGACCAGTCCGCGCCCTCGTCGGCGTAGCGTTCGCCGCGCGCGTTGATCGCCACAGCGTAGCGCCCGTAGAGCTGGGAGACCTCTACGAACCGTTCGGGAGGAAATTCGGCGGGGGGGGCGGGCAGGTTGCGGCCATAGAACTCGTCGAGGCCTGCGCTCGCGAGCGCGCCCTCCTCCAGCGCAGCACGAAACCCGTCCCCCGTGCTCCTGGGATGCGCCCGCACGCGCATCCTGCCCGGCCCACCGATTATGTAGCGCCCGACGAGCTCGGGGTCTGAGGCGAAGCCACCCGAGGCCAGCACCACGGCGTCCGCGGCGTGCGTCTGATCCGAGGACCGCACGCCGATTACGCGTCCGGCGTCGTCCAGAAGCGCTTCGAGCGACGTGTGGAGGAGGATCTCGCCCCCCGAGGCCCCTATGCGCTCGACGAGCGCCGAGACCGTACGCTTCGGGTCGAAGCGGGCACCGAACGTGAGTGGGTTGCCCGTCTCGCGCGTGAGGGGCGTATCCGCCGCGCTCTCCAGCCAGTCCAGGCCAGGTCCCAGGTTTTCGAGGATGAGCCTCTGGAGGGTGGCGTCTCCACCGGGCGCCTCCCTGCGGAAGGTCGGCAGGTCCCGATACGACCAGACGAAGCCGCTTGAGTAGACGAAGGACCCGCCGGGGCTCTCACCTTTTTCGAGCAGAGTGACCCGGGCGCCGAGCTCGGTGGCCCTGAGGGCGGCGGTGAGCCCGGCGAGCCCGCCGCCGGCGACGACGACGCGCAACAGCGTCCTCTAGGTCAGGGAGAACGTGGGCTTGTGCTCGACGTACTCCACGCTCACGCCCTCGGGCCCGCGGACGAAGACCGCCAGCGTGTTCGGACCCTCGACGAAGTCCTGGATCTCGAAGCCCTGCTCCTCAGCCTCCTTGCGGTGGTCCTCCGCCGAATCTACCAGACACCCGACGTGGAAGAGCATGCCTCCTCCGTCAGGCGTGGAGTCTGTGAGGTTTATCCTGTACTCGCCCGCCCTCACGCTCGTGGCGTCGTCTCCGGGGGCGAAGCCCATCTCGACGAAGGTGCGCGCGGCATCCTCGGGCGACCCGGAGTGCAGCACGAAGCCTTCGAGGTCGTAGTCGGTGAACTCTCCTTCGCCCGGGACCAGGGCGAGCGGGAGTCCTTCCGGACCGGTAAAGGAGTACCCTCCGTCGTATGCTTCGGCGTGGACCTCGGACGGGAGCTCCTCGACGGCGGCTTCAGGGTCGGCCACGCGTATCAGTATGCGTTCGATCTCCCCTGGCGATGGGGTAGTTCCCTGCGGGGCGTCGAAGAGGGTGAGCTTGCCGAGCCTGCCGCCAGCCCCGACGAGGGTGTAGCGGTCGGTGTGGTCCACGACGTGGAACCCCAGGTGCGTCGTCAGGAACTCGGCTGCTACATCCCTGTCGCCCATATAGAGCGCTATGTGATCCAGCTTCTCTACCTTCACGAACTCTCCTTGCTAGGTCGTTCTTCTGCGAGAAGATAACATGTAAAGCCGTTCTGGGTGTCCATCCTTCCGGCGATTCGCGCCGGTTGCGCGAAACGCGCGTGGTGGTGCGGGAGGGCTTAAACTATGGTCGATGGTCTTGCAGACGGAGGAGACGCAATGGAACGTACGGTAATCCTCGGGGCGGCGCGGACGCCCTTCGGCAGGTTCGGCGGCGTACTGTCTCCCCTGAGCGCCCCCGAGCTCGGCGGCGCGGCGATAAGGGAAGCTATAGATCGCTCCGGCGTCGAGGACGCCGAGATACAACACTCCATCTTCGGTATCGTCGTGCAGGCTGGGGTCGGACAGATCCCTTCCCGCCAGGCGAACTTCCACGCTGGACTCCCCTTCTCGCTGACGACGGAGACGTTGAACCAGGTGTGCGCCTCGGGCCTGAGGAGCGCGACGCTGGCGGAGACCATGATCCGGGCCGGAGACTACGAAGTGATCCTTGCCGGCGGCATGGAGAGCATGTCGAACATCCCTTACCTGTTGCCTAAGGCCAGATGGGGCGCGCGCATGGGCGACACGCCGGCGCTCGACGCGATGATGCAAGACGGGCTCCTCGACGCCTTCGAGCGCGTCAACATGATCCGCTTCGGCACACAGGGCGCGAAGAGGTTCGACATCTCCCGCGAGGAGCAGGACGAGTGGGCCCTCCGGAGCCACCAGAGAGCCGCCGTCGCCACAGACGAAGGAAGGCTCCCCGACGAAATAGTCGGCGTCAAAGTTGCTTCCAGGAAGGGACAGACGAACTACGTCAAGGCCGACGAGCCGATCCGGCGTGATACGACGTTGGAGAAGCTCGCTACCCTCAAGCCTATAGACGGGGGCGGCACCGTTACTGCGGGCAACGCCCCCGGCGTTACGGACGGTGCGGGCGCGCTCGTGCTCGCTGGCGAGGACTTCGCAGAGAGGCGCGACCTCGAACCGCTCGGTGCCATCGTGGCGCACGCGAAGGTTGCCGAAGAGCCGCCCAATCTGCTTACCGTACCGGGCAACGCCGGAAAGCTGGCGCTGGAGAAGGCGGGCTGGAAGTCCGAGGATCTGGACCTCGTCGAGATAAACGAGGCTTTCGCGGGGGTTGCGATCCACTCTACGCGCATGCTCGGCGTAGATCCGGAGATCGTCAACGTCAACGGCGGGGCCCTCGCGCTCGGCCATCCCGTCGGCGCGTCCGGCGCGCGCATCCTTATGACGCTCGCCTACGAGCTGCGTCGCAGGGGCGGAGGCAGAGGACTCGCTGCCATCTGCTCCGGTGGTGGTCAGGGCGACGCGGTGCTGGTGGAGGTCTGAGAAGGGTCGCGCCAGGGTCACTACGCGCCACGGGCCGTGGCCCGCGCCAGGGCCCAGAGGGATGAGACTTCGTTGACTGCGGTGTCCGGCCGTCATCGTGTTCGACTCATAGACGCGTGTTCGCGGCAGTCACGAGCTTTCGCAGGTCGACATCGGGGTCGCGAAGCCTTGAGGCTTCGATCCGCTGGCGGCTTTTGATCAGGGGCACCGAGCGGCGCAGGTCCCTCCCGCGGTCTATCGCCACGGCGGCCAGGATTCGTTCATCTTTCCGATAGAAAGCAACGAAGCTTCGCTCCTGCAGGCTGCCCCGCACGACCAGCTCGTCCCATTCCCTGTGGAACCCGGAGTACTGGAGGTTGTGCTCGTACTGATCTGACCAGAACCACGGAATCTCCTGGTAAGGTTCACCACCCCCCAGCATGCTTCGTGCCGCCGCCTGACCCTGCTTGAGCGCGTTCTGCCAGTGCTCGACGCGGATGTGTCGTTCGAACACAGGATGGTAATGATTGGCCACGTCGCCGGCGGCGTAGATTCCCTCGACTCCGGTCCGGAAATACTCATCTACCACGACGCCGTTGTCGATCTCTACCCCGGTGCCGACGAGGGGTTCAACAACGGGCTCAACACCGAGAGCAACGACGACGAAGTCGCATCCGAGGCTGTGACCTGCGCTGGTCACGACGCTTTCGACGCGACCTGTGCCCTCGAAAGCCGCCACCGTGTCCTCGAAGATAAGTTCCGTCCCGTGGTCGCGGTGGATCACCTCTATCACCCGGCCAACCTCTTCGCCGAGAACCCGGCGTAAGGGTACTTTGTTACGGTCCACGACGGTTACCTCCACGCCCGATTGCCGGAGCGAGGCCGCCACCTCCGAGCCGATAAAGCCCATCCCCACTACGACAGCCTTGCGACCGGGTGAGATCTCCCGTCGTATAAGGTCGCTGTCGGCTACCGTGCGCAGGTCGTAGATGCCATCCAGGCCTGAGCCGGGGGTGGGAACCTGCCTGTTTTTCACGCCGGCGGCGAAGAGTAGCTTATCGTAAGCGACTTGCTCTCCACTATCTAACTCGACCGTCTTCTCCCGGTCATCTATTCGTGTAGCCCGAACGTCGCACTTCAACTCGATGCCGTTCTCACCGTAGAAGTCGAGCGGTTGGAGCAAGGCCTGCTCGAACGAGGACTCGTCGCGTAGATACTCTTTGGAGAGCGGAGGCCGCTCGTAGGGCGGGTGCTTCTCCGCGCCGATCAAGACCACCCTGCCATCGAAACCGTCCTGGCGGAGGGTAGACGCAGCCGTTCCCCCGGCCAGACCGGCGCCGACGATCACGAACGTCTCGCTCATCAGCCCTCGATCTTGAGGCTGCCGTCTTCGACCCTGGTCTCGTAGGTCTCGACGGGCTCCCTGGCCGGACCCTGGAGCACCTCACCGCTTCTCACGTCAAACTCGGAGCCGTGGCACGGACAGATCACGGTCGTCTCTTCGAGATCTCCCCCCGCAAGCGAACACCCCGCGTGCGTACAGGTGTCGTCGAACGCGTGGAAAGCGCCACCCACGTTGGCGACGGCGATCTTGACACCCCGCACGTCGAAAGCCCGCATCTCACCCGCTTCCAACTCGTCCACCCCGGCTACGGCTACGAACTCGGTCATCTCCCTAAACTCCTTTCAGACGCCTTTAACGATCCTCTATTCCAATCTCGGGGCGCTGCGATCTCCTCCGGCCGAACGTCCTGAGAGCGAGCTCGGGGCGTTGAGGTTCGCCCCTTCCGACACTCCGACACCCAGGCGGACGACGAGCTCGCCCCCGAGAAAGCCTCCCAGCGAGGCCAGCCCCGCGCCTACAAACGAGAGGACGATGGCCAAGACCCCTGGCCCACCCGGCGCCCCCGCGCAAGAGCCAGCTAATGGCGAACAGCGCCACCATGAGAAAGTTGGTCAACCCGTGCAACAACCCCACCGCTTTGGCGCGCGTTCCCGAAGGTATCGCCAGCCAGTCGATCAAACCGAACACCGCCGCCACAAGCCCGCCGATCACACCGGCGGCGATCGTCCAGAACGAGATCACCGCCCACCGCCCGCTGCCCGTGATCAAGTAGACGACGTCGAAGACCACAGAGGTCGTGAGTAACCCGAGCGGGAACGGGATCAGGATAGGGTGTATCGGATGGCCCATTATCTTCGCTTTGCTCTCCATGTCCTCCTCGTCTAGCCTCTCACAACACCTTTTCTCGCACGATACAACGATACCAACAATAAGTCAAATAATTATTTGACTTATTTGAGTAACTGTATCCTCTCTGTTACAGTACGAGCAGTCAGAGAGAAGAGGTGACATTTGGCGGTTTATTGGGACCGCAAGTTCTTCGAGAGCACGCGTGGGCGGCTCGTCACGTTGCTCAGGCGCGGGGGGCGCACGGTAGACGAGCTCGCCGCTGATCTGGGGCTGACGAACAATGGGGTCAGGGCGCATCTCGCTACGCTGGAGCGCGACGGCCTCGTGCGGCGTGGCGGCTCCGTGCGTCGCGGCAGCGGTGGCGGCAAGCCTGCCTACGTCTTCGAGCTGACTCCGGAGGCGCGGGAGTTATTCCCGAGAGCTTACGAGCCGGTGCTTGGCGAACTGTTGGATGTCCTGGCAGAGCGTGTCGGAGTCGATGAGTTGGAGAGATTGCTGAGAGAGGCTGGGACCCGCATGGCGGGTGGGCGCGGGGTGCCTTCTGGTGGCATCAGGGAGCGGCTCGAGGCGGCCGTAGATGTGCTCGACGATCTGGGCGGGCTCGCCGAGATCATCGAGCACGAGGGCACCTTCGACATCCGCAGCTACGGGTGTCCGCTTGCGGCGGTGGTGTCGAAGCAACCTCAGACGTGTGACATGGTAGAGACCTTCATCGCGAAGGTGGCGGGTGTTCGCGTCCGCGAGCACTGCGAGCGCGGGGAAAATCCTCGCTGCCGCTTCGAGGTGGGACCGGCCAATGGCGGCACCGGGGGCTGTAGCGCCCAATCGAAGGGGTAGCCCAGATCGTTCCCTTGTACGGGGGAGCGTGAGATCATCAGTGGAGGGGCTGATCCCTGGATTCTAGGTTTGCGCGGCCCCCAGGCGGGCACAACCAACAGAGGTCTGGCCGCGTCGAGGTATGTAAGGCGGGGGTACGGATAGAGAGGAGTTACCTGTATGGGTGATGAGAAGCGCAAGGCGCGGGACAATCCGGGTGTGGTTGCCCCGCCGCCCCTGATCTACGCTGGCGCCCTCGCCGCTGGTCTGCTGGTGAACCGCCGTTACGGGATTCGTTTCCTGCCCCGTGCACTCGCCCGGACGCTCGGCCTTGCGCTGGTCGCCTGTGGGCTCGCGGTCGGGGTCCTCGGATTTCGCGAGATGCGCCGGGCGGAGACGACCCCGGACCCGTACAAACCGACGACCGCGATCGTCTCCGAGGGGCCTTTCCGTTTCACGCGCAACCCGCTCTATCTGAGCATGACCCTGATCTACTGCGGCTTCTCAGTCCTCGCGAACGCCCTTCCGGCGGCACTGCTACTTCCGCTCGCACAGGCAGTCATGCGGCGCGGCGTCATCGAGCGCGAGGAGCGCTACCTGGAGCACAAGTTCGGCGACGAGTATCTACGGTACAAAGCGAGGGTTCCGCGTTGGATCTGAACGAGAACAGCAACGTGCTTCCGCATGGTGAGACTTTCCCACAGGTCGCCGAATCGGCGTGGATCGCGCCGGGTGCCTACGTCATCGGGGACGTTTATCTGGGCGAAGAGTCGAGCGTCTGGTACGGGGCCGTGCTGCGCGGAGACACGGAGCCTATCCGAGTCGGAGCGCGGACGAACATACAGGACGGGTGCGTGCTCCACGCCGACCCCGGCTACCCTGCGGTGGTGGGCGAGGGATGCGTGGTCGGGCACAACGCGGTCGTGCATGGGTGTGAGATCGGGGACAACTGCCTCGTCGGCATGGGAGCCACGATCCTCAACGGCGCGACGATCGGTGAAGGCTCCATAGTCGCCGCCGGCGCCGTGGTGCCGGAGGGCAAGGAATACCCGCCACGCAGCCTCATCGTCGGCATCCCGGCCAAGCGCGTGGGTGACGTGAGCGAGGAGCAGACTGCGGATATAGAGCGCGGCGCTCATGAGTACGTCGAGCGCGCTGCGGCTCATCGGGCATCGCTGGGAGGCGGGAGCTAGGTACGGCTCATCCGGTGGTAGCTTCCACCTCCTCTGGAGAGGCTTCGGGGGTCGTTATGAGGTTCCGGATCTCGCGCAGCGCCACCGAGAGCGTCGAGAGGTCGAAAGTACCGCTCGCGTTTATGTCGGCGAGGACCTGCATGGCGCGTTCCACGGGACCCTCGTTGGCTTCTGCCCAGATCTCTATGCGCTCGTTGGCGGGCCTGTCTTCCGGGGTATTGCGCAGTACCTCCTCGGCCAGGGCGGCCTGCTGGCTGAAGATGTCGTCGCGCAGCGCCGAGCGCGCCAGGGTACGCCAGCGGTTGTCGCGGGGAAGGGCCTCGATGTGGCGGCGCAGCCAGTGGAGCTTCAGCCGGTCGCCAAGGGTGAAGTAGACCGCCGCGGTCGTATCGAGGGACTCGCCCGTGGAGTTCGCCACGTCGGTGATGTCGAGCGCTGGGAACATCGGGCCCAGGCTCGCCGCCCGCTCTGCCAAGTCCGGCGGTACTTTCGCCTCGGTCAAGCGCTGCGCCGCGTTCTCGACGGCCTCGCGGTCGCCGTCCAGCAGGATGCCGGGGATGAGTGTGGAGAGCTCCGCTGCCCCTTCAGAGAAGTGCGAGATCGTCGCCTGTATATCCAGCGGCGCGCGACGGTAGCGGATGAGCCAGCGGGTCGCGCGCTCGACAAGCTTGCGGGCGTCGAGCATTATCCTGGTCTGTATTCTCGCTTCGACCTGGTTATCCAGGGCTTCGATGCCGTCCCAGAGAGTGCGCAGGGAGAAGATCTCACGCGCCGCCGTGTACGCCCGCGCTATGTCTGGCGCTGCCGCCCCCGTCTCCTCCCCGATACGGAAGACGAAGGAAGGACCGCAGCGGTTAACCAGGCTGTTCGTTGCGTGGGTGGCCGTGATCTGGCGGTGCAGACGATGCTCGTGGATCTGCTCCCTGAACCGTTCTCTCAAAGGTGTCGGGAAGTACCTCTCAAGCTCGCGTGAGAGATAAGGGTCCTCGGGGGCGTCCGAGGCCAGAAGGTCCTGATACGTCGTGATCTTGGAGTACGAAAGCAGGATGGCGATCTCGGGCGCGGTGAGGCCCTTGCTGTCGGCGCGCCGCTCGCCGAGCTCCTCGTCATCCGGCAGAAACTCGAGTTCGCGGTCGAGGCGGCCAGCGTGTTCGAGAGCGTGGATGTAGCGGGCGTGCACGTCGACCATCGGGTGCGCGAGGGCGAGGGCCTGGCTGATCGCCTGCGTCTGCTGGTAGTTGTCGCGCAGGACGAGGTCCCCGACCTCGTCGGTCATCGAGGCGAGCAGCTCGTTGCGCTGCTTCTCGGTCATGTCGCCGTCCTCGACGATGGCGTCGAGCAGGATCTTGATGTTCACCTCGTGGTCGGAGCAGTCAACCCCAGCCGAGTTGTCGATGGCGTCCATGTAGATACGACCGCCATCGAGTGCGTACTCGATGCGCCCCCGCTGCGTGAACCCGAGGTTTCCGCCCTCCCCGACAACGCGGCACCTGAGCTCGTTACCATCTACCCTGAGCGCGTCGTTCGCCCTGTCGCCGACCTCGGCGTTGCTCTCCGTGCTCGCCTTGACGTAGGTCCCTATGCCGCCGTTCCAGAGGAGATCTACATGGGCCTTGAGCATGGCGCTTATGAGCTCCGTCGGCGTCATGGACTCGGCCTCGACGTCGAGCATCTCGCGCACCTGCGGCGAGAGCGGTATGGACTTGGCCGTGCGCGCAAAGATACCGCCGCCCTCTGAGATGAGGCTCTCGTCGTAGTCCGTCCACGAGGAGCGGGGAAGTCTGAAGAGGCGCTCGCGCTCCTCGAAGCTCTTCTCGGGGTCGGGGTCGGGGTCGAGGAAGATGTGGAGGTGGTTGAAGGCGCCGACGAGCTTTATGTGGCGGGAGAGGAGCATCCCGTTGCCGAATACGTCGCCCGACATGTCCCCTATGCCGACGACCGTGAAGTCCTCATTCTGGATGTCGTGGCCGAGCTCACGGAAGTGTCGGCTCACGGACTCCCAGGCGCCACGCGCGGTGATCCCCATCTCCTTGTGGTCGTAGCCGACGGACCCGCCGGAGGCGAAGGCGTCGCCGAGCCAGAAGCCGTACTCGGCCGAGAGTTCGTTCGCTATGTCTGAGAAGGTGGCCGTGCCCTTGTCCGCGGCGACTACGAGGTAGGGGTCGTCATCGTCGTAGCGCACGACGTCCGGCGGAGGGACGACCGTATCGCCCGAGATGTTGTCCGTGATGTCTAGCATGCCCCGGATCAGGGTCTTGTAGCAGGCGACGACCTCCTGTTGGAGGGCCTCGCGGCCTGCGGGCGGGCGTTTCACGACGAAGCCGCCCTTCGCCCCGACGGGGACTATGACCGCGTTCTTCACCGTCTGGGCCTTCATGAGGCCGAGGATCTCAGTGCGGAAGTCCTCGCGCCTGTCGGACCAGCGGATGCCGCCGCGGGCGACCTCGCCGCCGCGCAGGTGCACGCCCTCAGTGCGCGGGGAGTAGACGAAGATCTCGAACCTCGGCAAAGGTAGCGGGAGGCCAGGAATACTCTCGGGGTCCAGCTTGAACGAGAGGTGCGGCTTCGGATTACCATCAGGCGTGCTCTGATAGTAGTTCGTCCTGAGCGTCGCCAGCGTGAGGGCGAGGAAAGAGCGCAGGATGCGGTCCTCATCCAGGCTCACGACCGCTTCGAGGGCTTCTTCGATCTCCTCCTTCAACCGCTCGCCCTCCGAACGGTCCCGGCGGGAAGGGTCGAGGCGGGTCTTGAAGAGTTCGATGAGGAGGCGGGCGATATGCGGGTTGTTGACGAGGGCGTCCTCCATGTAGTCCTGGGAGAAGGTCGAGCCCGTCTGGCGCAGGTACTTGCAGTAGGCCCTGAGGACGGAGATCTCACGCCACGTCAGCCTCGCGCGCAGGACGAGGCGGTTGAAGCCGTCGTTCTCGACGGCCCCGCGCCACGCACCCGCGAAGGCGTCCTGGAAGATCTCCTTCACCTCGCCGGTCTGAAGCTCGCCGCCGGCCTCGTGGACGAGGCCGAAGTCGTAGATCCAGACGGGAGGAGAGCCCGCCGGTTTGATCTCGTGCGGGCGCTCGTCCACGACTTCGACGCCCATGTCTTCGAGGAGCGGCAGAATGCCCGAGAGCGAGACCTGCTCCCCTAGCCTGAAGAGCTTGAACCCGAGGAAGTTCTCCGGTTCTTCGATCGGATGGTAGAGGCTCATCTCCAGGTCGTCCTCCGATCCCAGGGCCTCCATCCTCTGGATATCCGAGACGGCGGTGCGCGGCAAAAAGCCCGCACGGTAGCCTGCAGGGAAGGCGTCGCGATATTTACGGAAGAGCTCCGTACCCCGCTCCTCGCCGCAAACTTCGATCATGGCGTCGTAGAGGTTGTCCATCCACGAGCGGGTCGTCTCGACGATGCGGCCTTCGATCTCCTCCTCGTCGTATTCCGGTGTCTCCCCAGGCTTCGTATAGATTATGAAGTGGATGCGCGCGAGCACGGACTCGGAGAGACGGACGTTGAACTCGACGTTCGTGCCTTCGAAGGCCTGGAGAAGTATGTCCTGCATCCGCTCCCGGATGACGGTGTTGTAGCGCTCGCGTGGGACGAAGACGAGGCAGGAGAAGAAGCGCCCGTAGGTGTCGCGCCTGACGAAGAGCCTGACGCGCTGGCGCTCCTGCAGGTGGAGTATGCCCATCGCTATCTCGAAGAGCTCCTCCTTGGAGATCTGGAAGAGCTCATCCCTCGGATACGTCTCCAGGATCTCCACGAGGTCCTTCTCGTTGTGGCTCCCCTCGGGAAAACCGGACCTCTCCAGCACGTAGCGCACCTTGCGCCTGACGAGCGGGATGTCGAAGGCGCTCGCGCTGTAGGCGGAGAAGGTGTACAGCCCGAGGAACCGCCGCTCACCCGTGACCTCGCCAGAGTCGTCGAACGTCTTGATCCCGATGTAATCCAGGTAAGATGGCCTGTGCACCGTCGCGCGCGAGTTCGCCTTGGTCAGGTTGAGTAGCTTGGGTGCGCGGGCCAGCCTCCTCACGTCGGGCGGGAGCTCCGCGAAGCTGTGGGAGAGAGGCCCCGACCCCGTCTGGCGCAGGATGCCGAGCCCCGACCCCTCTACGGCGCGGAGGGATTCCTCCCCATCCTGCGCTCTCAGGTCGTACTCGCGGTAGCCGAGGAACGTGAAGTTGTTGTCGTCGATCCATGCCAGGAACTCGCGGGTCTCCTCGAGGTCCTCAGGGTCGAAGTCCGGCGGGTCCTCTTCGAGCGCGGAGACGATCTCCTCGACCCTCTCTCGCATCTTCGGCCAGTCCTCGACCGCCGCCTGCACGTCCGCGAGGGTTTTCTCGATAGACCTCTTCAAATCCTCAAGCACCGAAGGCTCCGTCTGGCGGTCCACCTCGACGTGGATCACCGACTCCGAGATGGCATCCTCATCGTCCGCATCGGGTGGGAGGACATCGATGAGCCTGCCCTCCGCGTCGCGGCGCACGTTTATGACGGGGTGGAGGATCATGTGTATCGCGTAGCCCTGGCGGTTGATCTCCATCCGCGTCGAATCGACTAGAAAAGGCATGTCGTCGTTGACCATTTCGATAACGGTGTGGGTAGACTGCCAGCCGTGCTCCTCGAACTGCGGGTTGTAGATACGGATCTTCCACTCCCCCGGCTCGCGCCGCCCCGCGAAGCTCCAGTGGGAGACCGCCGCCCCATACGCGTCTATCGGGGAACGGTCCTCCAGGTCCTCGGCATCCACCCAGCCATAGTACTGGCGCGCGAACTCCTCGACCTGTGGTGCCTGATCCTCCGGCATCTGCTCCCTGACGCGGGCCACGACCTTGTCCAGAAGCTCGTCTTTCACCAACATCGGCACACTCCTCCGACGCTTCCCTTTCGCCACAATCATTGTAGCCCACCCTGCCGCTACGCTCGCCTACGAAGATCCCGGCTGAGTGCCACGCTTGCTATAGTCATGCGCACAAACCCTCGGACCCCGGAGGATCCCATGAACTTCGAGCTCGCAGGCGAACAGCAGGAGATCAGAGAGAGGGCGGCAGAGTTCGCCGACCGCGAGGTAGCTCCCCACGCTGCCGACCTTGACAGGGAGGACAGGGTCCCTGTCGAGACACTCCGTAAGATGGCAGACGCCGGGTTCATGGGTCTGTGCGTGCCCGAAGAATACGGCGGAGCCGGAGCCGATTTCCTCTCTTATTGCTTGCTGATAGAGGAGATCAGCCGCGCCGACGCAGGAGTCGGCGTGACACTCGCCGTCCACACCAGCGCCGGCACGCTGCCCATCATAATGTTCGGCGAAGAAGAGCAGAAGTCGCGCTGGGTGCCGCCGCTTGCGCGCGGAGAGAGAATAGGGTGCTTCGCCCTCACAGAACCCGAGACTGGCTCAGACGCCGCGGCTATACAGACGCAAGCCGAAAAGGTCGAGGGTGGCTACCGCATCAGTGGTCACAAGCAATGGGTCACGAACGGACGTGTCGCAGGCACCATGATCCTCTTCGCCCGCGCCCCTGAAGGCATTACAGCCATCGTCGTACCTATGGACGCGGAAGGGATCTCCTTCGGCGAGCACGCGAGGAAGATGGGCGTCATCTCTGCCACCACCGACGACGTACTCTTCGATAACGTCTTCGTCCCGGAAGAGGACAGGCTGGGGGAGGAAGGAAAGGGGCTTCGCGTCGCGCTCGGGACGCTGGACGCGGGCAGGATCGGGATCGCAGCGCAGGCCGTCGGGATCGCCGAAGCCGCCTTCCGCTACGCCGCGCAATACGCAGCCACGCGCACCACCTTCGGGAAGCCCATCGCAGAGCACCAGGCGATAGCCTTCAAGCTGGCCGAGATGCAGACGAAGATAAGGGCGGCCCGGCTCCTCGTCCACGAGGCGGCGTGGATGAAGGACCGCGGAGAGCGCCACACCGAGTCGGGAGCCCGCGCCAAGCTCTACGCTTCTCAGGTCGCGAACGAGATCGCCTACGAGGCGGTCCAGATCCTTGGCGGACGGGGCTACATGAAGGACCATCCAGCCGAGAGGCACTTCAGGGACGCGCGGGTAACGGAGATCTACGAGGGTACGAGCGAGATCCAACGCCTCGTCATCTCCCGCGCCATCCTGCGCGAGCAGAAAGAGTCTCTCGAAACTCCCGGCGTCGAGGAGTCGCGTCCCGTCGTCGGGTAAGCATCGGCGTATGCTACAGTCTTGAGGGGTTAGAGACGCAGGAGGAGCACGCCTTGGATACCAGGAAGGGCGCGAAGGACCGCTGGGAGGAAGCGTACGCGAAGGGGCTCGAGCGCGACGCAGAGTTCTCGACGATGTCGGGCGTCCCGGTCAAGCCGTTGTATACCCCCGAAGACGTCGAGGGCGACTACGACGAGAAGCTCGGCTACCCGGGCGAGTACCCGTACACCCGCGGCGTGTATCCGAACATGTACCGTGGGCGCCTCTGGACGGTACGCCAGTTCGCCGGTTACGGGACGGCCGCCGAGACCAACGAACGTTTTCGGTACCTCCTGGATCACGGCCAGAACGGGCTCTCCGTCGCCTTCGATATGCCGACCCTGATGGGCCTGGATTCCGACTCTCCACTCTCTCTAGGCGAGGTCGGCACGGAGGGCGTCGCCGTGGATTCCCTGGAGGACATGGAGCGGCTCTTCGAGGGCATCCCGATGGGCGAGGTCTCGACCTCGATGACTATAAACGCCCCCGCGATGGTCCTGCTCGCGATGTACGTCGTGGCCGCAGAGAAGCAGGGCGTCCCGCCTGAGGAGCTCGCGGGCACGAACCAGAACGACATCCTCAAGGAGTACATCGCCCAGAAGGAGTGGCTCTTCGCGCCTGAACCCTCGATGCGCGTCTTCAAGGACATGCTCGTCTACTCCACGCAGCACATGCCGAAGTGGAACACGGTCTCCATAAGCGGCTACCACATCCGCGAGGCGGGGAGTACGGCGGCCCAGGAGCTCGCGTTCACCCTCGCCGACGGCTTCGCCTACGTCGAAGCCGGTATCGAGGCCGGCCTCGACGTGGACGACTTCGCGCCGCGCTTCTCGTTCTTCTTCAACTCGCACATAGATTTCTTCGAGGAGATCTGCAAGTTCCGCGCTGCGCGCCGCATCTGGGCGACGGTCCTCAAGGAGAAGTACGGCGCGAAAGACGAGCGCTCTCTAAGGATGCGCTTCCACACCCAGACGGCGGGCGTCTCCCTGACGGCCCAGGAGCCTTACAACAACGTGGCGCGTACGGCCTTCGAGGCGCTTGCCGCCATCCTCGGCGGGACGCAGAGCCTGCACACCAACTCGCTGGACGAGGCGCTAGCGCTTCCGACCGAAGAAGCGGTACGCATAGCCGTCAGGACGCAGCAGATAGCCGCCCTCGAGACCGGGGTGACGAACACTATAGATCCGTTAGGTGGCTCCTACTTCATCGAGGCATTGACCGACGAGCTCGAACGGCAGGCCTACGATTATTTCCGCCAGATAGACGAGATGGGGGGAATGATCCGTGCCATAGAGCAGAGCTTCCCGATGCGTGAGATCTCCGAAGCTTCGGCGCGCTACCAGCGCGAGCTGGAAGAGAAGAAGCGCTACATGGTCAACGTAAATATCTACGAGCCGCAGGAAGAGCAAGACATCGAACTGCACCGCATAGACCCCGAGGTCTCGAAGGGACAAATCCAACGCCTCAAGGCCCTCAAAGAACGCCGCGACAACGACAGGGTCAGGCAGTGTCTCGAAGAATTGAAGGAGACGGCCCGTGGCGAAGGCAACACGATGTACCCGATCCTGGAAGCTGTGCGAGCATACGCGACCGTGCAGGAGATCTCCGACGCCCTAAAGGAGGTCTTCGGCGACTACCGCGAGACGCCGGTGATCTAGAGCTTGTCAGCACGCCGCCCGGCTTCGCCAGGCGGCTTGTCGGCATTTCAGCACGCTCAGGCCCTTGGCCTTCGCTTTCAGCTTTTTCTCGAACGGCCTTGCTCACATCAGTAATGCGAGACTCACTTATAGGAGCTACCCATCTCGAATGGTGGCCACTCTCTGCACCTTGCTGAAGTGCTGACGAGCGAAGGCCGCTAGGCCTGAGCGTGCTGAAAGGCGCGAAGCGGCGTGCTGACAAGCTAAATTGCTGATATATAATCTGATTGATACACAAGTATCAGAACCGTCGGGAAGGAGTCTGGAGATGCAAGCCATGGTGGTCGACCTTAGGATCAGGCCCGTAGACACAAAGGAGTTGGTACGTGTCTACAGGAGCGAGGTAGTGCCGATGGCCAGGGAGCAGAGGGGGTTCAAGGGTGCGTGGTTGCTCACGGATCCGGACACGGGGGTTGGGATCTCGATCACCCTCTGGGACACCGATATGCACGCAGAGATAGAGGGCTTCTACGACGAGAAGATCGAGAAGTTCGCCAGGCTGCTTACCGAGACGCCTGTCCGCAAGCATTACGACCTCAACGTGATGGTGTAGCTGGAAGGTGGGAGCTCACGCGTTCTCCCCGGAGCCTCACTGGTCGGCTACCCTTCGGGTGCCGGAGACAGTGAACACCGGGGAGGAGTGGATGGACAGAGAAGGTGAGACGCCAGATCCGTTGGAGCGGGTGCGGGCGAGCTTCAGTCGGCAGGGGTTGATGCGATTACTCGGGGCTGTGGTCGTCGGGGTGGGGGAGGGATGGTGTGTGATCGAAGTCCCCTTTCATGACGATCTTACGCAGCAGGAGCGATACTTCCACGGCGCCGTGATCGGAGCCATCGCGGACAACGCGGGCGGTTACGCCGCCCTGACCCTCGCGCCGCCGGATAGGGAGGTGCTTCTCGCGCCGGCCTGGGGTGAGAAGCTCGTCGCTCGTGGCGAGGTCGTCAGCGCGGGAAGGCGTCTGTTCGAGTGCCGCGCCGAGGTCGAGGCTGTCACAGGAGGTGAGCGGCGTACCTGCGCGACCCTGCTCCAGACCGTCTCACTCTCGCCCGCCAGG